>JAOAFL010000110.1 GCA_026416295.1 Burkholderiales bacterium
GCGGTGATGTCGTGCGTGTTCCTCGCGATGCCGCTCGCGTTCCTGCGCGGGGCACACGTCGGCGTCGAGTTCCTCACCGATCGCCTTGCGCCGCGCGCGCTGGCGGCGCTCGAGTGCGCCGTGGGACTGCTCTGCGCCGTCTTCGTCGGCGCGCTGGCGTATCACGGCGCGCTTCAGGCGCGCATCGCCTGGATGCAGGGCGACCGCTCGGCCACCCTCGGCATTCCGATGATCCTCTACTGGTCGCCGCTCGTCGCCGGTCTTGCCGCCTCCGCGCTCTGCGCCTTGCTCGGCGCGTTCGCCGCCGCGGCGCGCGCGCGCAGCGCCTGATGGAAGGCCCCGCGGCCGGGGCCGCCGGTTTCGCGGCGGTGCTCGCGCTCGTTGCGCTGCGCGTGCCGGTCGGCGTGGCGATGGGCGTCGTCGGCGCGATCGGCTACGGGCTGGTGTACGGCTTCGGCACGCTCGGCTTCGTCCTCGGGCGCGCGCCGTTCGACGCGGTGTTTCCGGTGAGCCTGTCGGTGGTCCCGCTCTTCGTGATGATGGGCGTCTTCGCCGGCCACGGGGGGCTTTCGCGCAGCCTGTACGCGCTCGTCGCTTCGTTCATCGGCCATCTGCGCGGGGGGCTCGCGATGGCGACCGTCGGCGCGAGCGCCCTTTTCGGCGCGGTCTGCGGCTCCTCGATCGCCCCCGCCGCCACCATCGGCCGCATCGCCCTTCCCGAGATGCGCCGCCACGGCTACGACGACCGGCTCGCCGCCGCCTCGGTCGCCGCCGGCGGGACCCTCGGCGTGATGATCCCGCCGTCGATCATGTTCGTGATCTACGGGCTGATGACCGAGAACTCGATCCGGGATCTCTTCACCGCCGGGATCGTGCCCGGGATCCTCGGCACGCTGCTCTACATGGGCGCGGTGCGCTGGATGACGCGACGCGACCCGGCGATGGGACCGGCGGGCGAGCGCAGCAGTTGGCGCGAGCGGCTGGCGCGCCTCGGCGACGTCTGGCAGGTGGTCGTGCTTTTCGGCCTCGTGCTCGGCGGCATGTACCTCGGCTGGTTTTCGCCGACCGAGGCAGCCGCGGTGGGCGCCTTCGGCGCGCTCGCGCTCGCGGCCGCGAGCGGCCGCCTCGACCGCGAGCGGCTGCGCGCCGGCATCGCGGAGACCGCGAGCACCACCGCGATGATCTTCCTCATCCTCGTCGGCGCCGCGATTTTCAACTTCTTTCTCGACGCGACCGGCTTCACGCAGGCGCTCATCCGCTGGGTGAAGCAGGCGGAGCTTTCGCCCTGGGCGGTGATGCTCGCCCTTTGCGCCTTCTACATCGTGCTCGGCTGCCTGATGGACAGTCTGTCGATGATCCTGCTCACGCTCGGGGCGGTGTACCCGCTCGTCAAGTCGCTCGGTTTCGACCCGATCTGGTTCGGCGTTGTGCTCGTCACGCTCTCCGAGATCGGCATGATCACGCCGCCGGTCGGCATGAACCTGTTCGTCCTGCAGGGGGTCGGCGGGCTGCGACTGGAGGTGGTCTCGCGCGGGATCCTGCCCTTCTTCGCCGCCGATCTGGTGCGGATCGGCCTGCTGATGCTTTTTCCGGCGATCGCGCTTTGGCTGCCGCGTGTCGCCGGGTAGCGCGAGGCTTTCCGCGTGCGCCTTCGCTTTCCGGTCTGCCCCCTGCCGCCCGAAGCGGAGCGGCTGCGCGCGGAGGTGCGCGAATTCGTCGCCGCCGAGCTCGCCGCGGGACTCTGGAAGCCGGGAGGCGATTTTTCCTCCCACTACGACGCGGACTTCTCCCGTCGGCTCGCCGCGCGCGGCTGGATCGGCATGACCTGGCCGCGCCGCTACGGCGGCGCCGAGCGCTCGATGCTCGAGCGCTTCGTGGTGACCGAGGAGCTGCTTGCCGCCGGCGCGCCGGTAGCCGCGCACTGGATCGCCGACCGCCAGAGCGGGCCGCTCCTTCTTCGCTACGGCACGGAGGCGCAGCGCGCCGAGTTCCTGCCGGCGATCGCGCGCGGCGAGATCTTCTTCTCGATCGGGATGAGCGAGCCGGACGCCGGCTCGGATCTCGCCGCGGTGAGGACGCGCGCGGCGCGGGTCGCCGGCGGCTGGTCGCTCACGGGACGCAAGGTCTGGACGACGTTCGCGCATCGCAACCACTACGCGATCGTGCTCGCGCGCACCGGCGATGCGCAGGGCGACCGGCACGCGGGGCTGTCGCAGTTCATCGTGGACTTGCGCGCCCCCGGCGTCGAGGTCCGGCCGATCGTCAACATGGCCGGCGCGCACGAGTTCAACGAAGTCGTCTTCGACCGCGTATTCGTGCCCGAGTCGCGACTGGTGGGGGAGCCCGGCGCCGGCTGGGCGCAGGTGACGAGCGAACTGGCGTTCGAGCGCAGCGGGCCGGAGCGTTACCTCTCGTCGCTTCGCCTCGCGGAGGCCGCGCTCGCCTGCGCCGGCGAGCGCCCGAGCGCGCGGCTGCGCGAAGCGCTCGGACGGATGGCCGCGGGGCTCCTCGCGTTACGCGCGATGTCGCTTGCGATCGCCGCGCAGCTCGCAGCGGGCGAAATGCCGAACCTCGAAGCCGCGCTCGTCAAGGACCTCGGCAACGCCTTCGAGCGCGAAGCGGTCGCGGTGTTTCGCGCGCTCGCGAGCGAGCTTTCGCCCCCGAGCGCCGAATTCCTCGCCGCGCTCGCCGAAACGACCCTTTATGCGCCGTCCTGGACGCTGCGCGGCGGCACGCGCGAGATCCTGCGCGGACTGATCGCCCGGGGGCTCGGCCTGCGATGACGGCGCCTGTGTTTGCCCCGGACCCGCTCGTTGCCGACGCGGCCGAGCGCGCGTTCGCCGACCTTGCGCGGAGCTATTACGCGCAGAGCGCCGCCCTGCGCACCGAGGCGCGCGAAGCGCTTCTTGCCGCCGTCGAGCGGCTCGGCTTTTCGGATGCACTGCCCGCCCCCGACGGGCGCAAGTCGTGGGCACAGGCGGCGCCGATCCTTCGCGCGCAGGCGCGGGCGGCCGCCCCGATCGACATGGCCTGGCTCCTTGCGACCGGCGACCGGCAAGGCGCAATCGCCTACGATCCGGAGCGCTACGACGCCCGCGGCGGCCCGCTGCCCGAGAGAGAAGAGTCGCGCCTTGCGCTCGCCCTCGGACGGCTGCAGCAGATCGGTGCCGCGCTCGAGTCGGCGCTCGAGCTGACGCTCGGCTACGTGCGCGACCGCAGGCAGTTCGGGCGGGCGCTCGCGCAGTTTCAGGCGATCCAGCACAGCCTCGCGCTTGGCGCCGAGGACGTCGCCGCGACGAACGCCGCCGCAGACTGGGCGCTCGCCTGCGCGGCGACCGAGGGGTTGGCGAGTGCTCGCTTGCCGTATCTCCTCGACTGCGCCGCCCTCGTCGCCGGCCGCGCGATCGAGCGGGTGCGCGACGTCTGCCATCAGGCGCACGGCGCGATCGGTTTTACGCGCGAATACGCACTCGCGCGTTACAGCCTCGATCTTTTGCGCTGGCGCGACAGCCTCTTCGCATTGCGCGGCGGAGAGCTCGCCTGCGCCGAGCGGCTCGGCGATCGGGCGCTCGTCGCGAAAAGCCTCTGGCGCGCCTTGACCGCCGCAATGAACTCAGGAGGAACCGAGGGGTGACTTCGCGCGCTCCGTGCGCGAGGGGTCGGCGCGCCCCGCCCAGGCGATTGTTTCGCGGCCAAATTCGACGCGCCCGGCGCCTGCGCCCTACGGAATCCCGACCGGCCGCGTGTGCGCAGCCGGAGCCGCACCTTTCGCGAATGCCGCCCGTGCGCGACCCGCATCGCGGCAGTCCGGCGTTCGGTGCTGCGAACGCAGCGCAGTCGGCTGCGCAGCGCGGCTCGATCCGAGCGGCGTTTCGCCGCGCGAGCGTGCGGAGATAGACTCGCATCCGGCGCAGCGCAAAGGAGACATGCGCGATGGCGGATCTCTGGGACAACCCCGCAGGCACCGACGGCTTCGAATTCATCGAGTTCGCCGCGCCCGACCCGCAGGCGATGGGCGCGCTTTTCGAGCGGCTCGGCTTCAAGCCGATCGCTCGCCACCGGCACAAGAACGTGATCCTGTACCGGCAGGGGGAGATCAACTTCATCGTCAACGCCGAGCCTGAGTCTTTTGCGCAGCGCTTTGCGCGCCTGCACGGACCGAGCATCTGCGCGATCGCGTTCCGCGTCGCGGACGCAAAAGCCGCCTACGAACGCTGCATTCGCCTCGGCGCCTGGGGCTACGCCGGGCAGGCGGGGCCGGGCGAGCTCAACATCCCGGCGATCAAGGGGATCGGCGACTCGCTCATCTACTTCATCGACCGCTGGCGCGGCAAAGGCGGGGCGCGGCCCGGCGACATCGGCAACACCGGCTTTTACGACGTGGACTTCGAGCCGCTGCCGGGCGCGACGCTCGATCCGCCCGGCCACGGCCTCACCTACATCGACCACCTCACCCACAACGTGCACAAGGGGCGCATGAGGGAATGGGCGGAGTTCTACGAGCGCCTCTTCAACTTCCGCGAGATGCGCTACTTCGACATCGAGGGCAAGGTGACCGGTGTGAAGTCGAAGGCGATGGTGAGCCCCTGCGGCAAGATCCGCATCCCGATCAACGAGGAAGGGACCGACAAACCCGGGCAGATCCAGGAGTACCTCGATCGCTACCGCGGCGAAGGCATCCAGCATGTCGCGCTCGGCTCCGCCGACCTCTACCGGACGGTGGACCGGCTGCGTGAATCCGGGATCCGGCTACTCGACACGCCCGACACCTACTACGAGCTGATCGACGCGCGCATCCCCGGGCACGGCGAGGACGTGGAGGCGCTGCGCGCGCGCCGCATTCTCGTCGACGGCAGGCCCGGGGCGCTGCTCCTTCAGATCTTCTCCGAGAACCTGCTCGGGCCGATCTTCTTCGAGTTCATCCAGAGAAAGGGGAACGAAGGTTTCGGCGAGGGCAACTTCAAGGCGCTCTTCGAGGCGATGGAGCTCGACCAGATGCGCCGCGGCGTGCTCAAGCCGGCATAGAATCCTCGCACGGTAAATGGCCCCGCGCATTCGCGCGGCTTCGAGGAGCATCGCTATGGAAATGAGAGTCAGTCCGAAAGTGAAGCGGCTCGCCGCCGGCGCCGCGCGCGCGCCGCTCGCTTACCAGTCCGGCTTCGGGAACACCTTCTCGACCGAGGCGGTGAAGGGGGCGCTGCCCGTCGGGCAGAACTCCCCGCAGCGGCCGCCGCTCGGGCTCTACGCCGAGGTGCTCTCGGGCACCGCGTTCACCGCGCCGCGCGCCGAAAATCTGAGCGTCTGGCTCTACAAGCTGCGGCCTTCGGCGATGCATCCGCCCTACCGGCGCATGTCGAACGGGCTCATCCGCTCCGGCCCGTTCGACGAGGTCGAGACGCCACCCGCGCGGCTTCGCTGGAGTCCGCTGCCGATTCCGTCGAAGCCGACCGACTTCCTGGACGGCCTGGTGACCGTCGCCGGCTCGGGCGACCCGGCGTCGCTCGCGGGCGTCGCGGTGCACGTCTATCGCGCGAACCGCAGCATGACCGACCGGTACTTCTGGTGCGCCGACGGCGAGCTGATGATCGTGCCGCAACAGGGCGCGCTCTCGCTCTTCACCGAGCTCGGAAAGCTCGAGGTCGCCCCGGGCGAAATCGCGCTCGTGCCGCGGGGCATGAAGTTCAAGGTCGAGGTGGCGGGTCCCTCGCGCGGCTACGTGTGCGAGAACTACGGCGCGCATTTCCGGCTTCCGGAACTGGGGCCGATCGGCGCGCAGGGTCTTGCGCAGAAGCGCGACTTCCTCGCCCCGGTCGCCGCGTTCGAGGATACGGAGCGCCGCTGCGAGGTGGTGCTCAAGTTTCAGGGCAGGCTCTGGGCGGCCGAGTACCCGCATTCGCCCCTCGATGTCGTCGCCTGGCACGGCAACTACGCGCCGTTCAAGTACGACACCGCCCGCTTCATGGCGGTGAACACCGTGACCTTCGACCATCCGGACCCCTCGATCTTTACCGTCCTCACGTCGCCCTCGGGACTGCCGGGTGTGGCCAACTGCGACTTCGTGATCTTTCCGCCGCGCTGGATGGTCGCCGAGCATACTTTCCGTCCGCCGTGGTTCCACAGGAACGCGATGAGCGAGCTGATGGGGCTCGTAAAAGGCGTCTACGACGCGAAGGCCGAAGGTTTTCTGCCCGGCGGCATCTCGATCCACAACGCGTTTCAGGGCCACGGCCCGGACCTCGCCACCTGGGAAAAGGCGAGCGCGGCGACGCTCGCGCCGCAGAAGCTGGAGAACACGCTCGCGTTCATGTGGGAGTCGCGCTTCGTGTTCCGCCCGACGAAGCACGCGCTCGCCGCCCGCGAGCGGCAGAAGGACTACGAGCGCTGCTGGGACGGCTTCCGCAAGTTTTTCGGCTAGCATGGATCGGACCCACGATCCGGAACTCAGAAGCTGGGTCGAGAGCGCGAACGAGCCGCGCTGCGATTTTCCGATCCAGAACCTGCCGTTCGGCGTCTTTCGCAGGAAGGGCTCGAAGGAGCCGCCGCGCGGCGGCGTGGCGATCGGCGACCAGATCCTCGATCTTGCCGCGTTCGGCGTGAAGACCGGGCCGAACCTCGATTCGCTCGCCGCGGCCGGCCGCGCGGTATGGCGCGCGCTGCGCGCCCGGATCTCGGCCGCGCTCTCCGATCCCCGTCAGGCAAAGCGCCTCTCGCGGCATCTCGTGCCGATGAACAAGGCCGAGCTTTTCCTTCCGGTGTCGGTCGGCGACTACAGCGACTTCTACACCGGGATCCATCACGCGACGGCGGTCGGAAAGATCCTGCGACCGGAGAACCCCCTGCTTCCGAACTACCGCTGGGTGCCGATCGGGTACCACGGTCGCGCCTCCTCGGTGGTGGTGAGCGGAACGCCGGTCGTGCGCCCGAACGGTCAGACAAAAGCACCCGATGCGCCGGCCCCTTCGTTCGGGCCGTCGAAGCGGCTCGACTTCGAGCTGGAACTCGGTATCGTCATCGGCCCCGGCAACCGGCTCGGGCGGCCGGTGCCGATCGCGCGCGCGCTCGATCGCGTCTTCGGCCTGGTGCTCCTCAACGACTGGTCGGCGCGCGACATCCAGGCCTGGGAGTACCAGCCGCTCGGACCGTTCCTCGCGAAGAGTTTTGCGACCACGATCGCGCCCTGGGTGGTGACGCTCGAGGCGCTCGCGCCGTTTCGCGCGCCGGCCTTCGCGCGATCGGCCGGTGAGCCGCGGCCGCTCGCCTACCTCTACGACGAAGCCGACCAGCGCGAGGGCGGCTACGACATCGCGCTCGAAGTCCACCTTTCGAGCGCGAAGATGCGCGCCGAGAAGCGACCGCCCGTGCGGCTTGCGCTCAGCAACTTCCGCTATTCGTACTGGACGATCGCGCAGATCGTCGCGCACCAGACCTCGAACGGCTGCAACCTGCGGCCGGGCGACATCCTCGGCACCGGAACGATCTCGGGGCCGACGCCGGATTCGGCCGGCTCGCTGCTCGAGCTCACGCAGGGGGGGAAGACGCCGGTGGCGCTGCCCTCGGGCGAGTCGCGCCTTTTTCTCGATGACGGCGACGAGGTGACGCTCCTCGGGCGCTGCGAACGCGAGGGGTTCGCGCCGATCGGCTTCGGCTCCGCGGCCGGCCGGATCAGGCCCGCGCCGCAGCTCAGGTCCAGCTAGGTTTGCGCTTTTCGAGGAACGCGCCGATCCCCTCGCGCGCCTCGGCGCCGGCGCGCACTTCGGCGAGCACCGCCGCCGTCTCGGTCGCAAGCCGCGGCGTGATCGGCGCGCGCTCGATTCGCGCAAGCAGCCGTTTCGCCGCCGCGAGCGCGCGCGGGCCGGCGGCCAACAGCTGCGCGATCAGCGCTTCGATCCGCTGATCGAGCTCGGCCGCGGGCACGCACGCGTGCAGGAAGCCGAGCCGCTGCGCCTCGGCGGCCGAGAGCCGCTCGCCGGTGAGCATGTAGCGACGGGCCGCCTGCGCGCCGAGCGCGCGCACGAGATACGGTCCGATCATCGCCGGCACGAGCCCGAGCCTCACCTCCGGAAGGCAGAACTCCGCCGCCTCCGCCGCGACGACGAAGTCGCAGGCCGCGGCAAGCCCGAAGCCGCCGGCAAACGCCGCGCCGTGCACGCGCGCGACCACCGGCTTCGGATACCCGTGCAGGCGATAGAGAAGCCGTGCAAAGCGCGCGGCCTCCGCCCGCGCCCGCACCTTAGTCATCCGGGCAGCCTCCCGCATTCGCGCGAGGTCGCCGCCGGCGCAGAACGCCGCGCCGCGGCCGCCGATCACGAGCGCGCGCACCGCCGGATCGCGCTCGAAGCGGGCGAGCGCCTCGCCGAGCGCCTGCTGCAGCTCGGCGTTGAGCGCGTTTCTCTGCTCGGGGCGGTTCAGCCACAGCCACACCGCCCGACCGCGGGGCTCGATTTCGAGCAACGTCATCCGAGCTGAAGCCGCCGACGCGCGGCGGCGTATTCACGCGCAAGGCGCTCGACCACCTCGGCGACCGGCAGGATGGTGTCGATCTGGCCGACCCCCTGCCCGGCGCTCCAGATGTCGCGCCAGACCTTCTTCTCGGCGTCGCTTCCGGAGCCGAAGTTCATCTTGCTGGGGTCCGAGCGCGGCAAATTCGCCGGATCGAACCCGGCCGCGATCACGCTGTGCTTGAGGTAATTGCCGTGCACGCCCGAGAAAAGGTCGGTGTAGACGATGTCGGCCGCGGTCGCGCGCAGGATCTCCTCCTTGTAGCGCTCGGGGATGCTCGCCTCGGGGGTGGCGAGAAACCGCGTGCCGATGTAGGCGAGGTCTGCGCCCGCGGCCTGCGCGGCGAGGATCGCATCGCCGGTCGCGATCGCACCGGCAAGGACGATCAGCCCGTCGTAGAAGCGGCGCACCTCGCCCACGAGCGCAAACGGCGAAAGCGTGCCGGCGTGACCGCCCGCGCCGGCGCAGACGAGGATGAGACCGTCCACCCCGGCCTCGAGCGCCTTTTCCGCGTGGCGTACGCTGATCACGTCATGGAGCACCAGCCCCCCGTAGGCGTGGATGCGCGGCACGATCTCGTGCGGCGCGCGCAGGCTCGTGATGACGATCGGAACCTTGTGCCGCTCGCACACCTCGAGATCGTGCTCCAGGCGGTCGTTCGACTTGTGGATGATCTGGTTCACCGCGTACGGCGCCGCGCCCGGGTGCGCGGCGAGCGCCTGCTCGATCTCGGTAAGCCACCTATCGAGCGCCTCCTTCGGCCGGGCGTTCAACGCCGGAAAGGCGCCGACGATCCCCGCCTTGCACTGCTCGATGACGAGCCGGGGATTGCCGGCGATGAACATCGGCGCGCCGATCACCGGCAGGCGCAGCCGTTCGAGGAGCGGCGGCAGGGACATGCGGGACGGTTCTCCGGTTCGCGTCGAGCGCGCGAGCGTATCATGGCCGGCCCTTTGCCGCCGCCGCGTGAACACCACCGCGATCTTCGCCGCCTGCGTGCTCGTCTGGGGTACGACGTGGTACGCGATCACCTTCCAGCTCGGCCCGGTCGCGCCGGAGCTGAGCGTGTCCTACCGCTTCGCGCTCGCCGCGCTCGCGGTCGCGCTCTGGTGCCGGGTCCGTGGACTCGCGCTTCGCTTCGCCGCGCGCGAGCACGCGCTGCTTGTGGCGACCGGCGTTTCGATGTACGGCCTCGGCTACGTATTCGTCTATCACGCCGAGCGGTACGTGCCCTCGGGGCTCGTTGCGATCGGCTACTCGGCGAGCCCGCTCCTCGCGATCCTCGGGCTGCGCCTTTTCTTTCGCCAGCCGATGACCGCGCGCATGGCGGCGGGCGCCGCGCTCGGCATCGCCGGTATCGCGCTCATCTACGGGCCGGCGCTCGCGCGCCCGACCGCGGCTGGCGATGCGGCGATGGGCGCTTTGCTCACCGCTGCCGCGGTGCTCGTCTCGACCGCCGGGGCCCTCCTTGCGCACCGGAATCAGACTCGCGGCCTCACCGGCTGGCCGACGATGGCCTGGAGCATGGGCTACGGCGCCGCGGCGACTTTTCTCGTCGCGATCGCGCTCGGGCGGGACCTCGCGATCGATCTCGGCGCTCGCTACCTCGTTTCGCTCGCCTACCTGGCGTTTCTCGGCTCGGTGCTCGCGTTCGCGGGGTGGCTGACGCTCGTTGCCCGTATCGGCGTCGCGCGCGCCTCCTACGTCGGCGTGATGGCGCCGGTCGCCGCGATCTTTGTCTCGACCGCCCTGGAGGGGTTCGAGTGGCACCCGCTTGCCGCCGCTGGCGTCGCGGTGTCGGTGGCGGGAAACCTCCTCGTTCTCGCCGGTCGGCGTTAGGCGAGCGGCTCGCCCTTCGCCGCTTTATCGCGCAGAAGCGCCGGCGGCGCGAACCGCTCGCCGTATTTCGCGGCGAGCGCGTCGGCGCGCGCGACGAATTTCGCGACGCCGACGTGGTCGATGAACCGAAGCGCACCGCCCGTCCACGCGGGAAAGCCGATACCGAGCACCGAGCCGACGTTGCCGTCGGCAACCGTCGTAAGCACCCCCTCTTCCAGGCAGCGCGCCGCCTCGATCGCCTGGCGGTAGAGGAAGCGGTCCTTCAGTTCCTCGAAGTCCCAGCGGGCGTCGGAGCGGCCGAAGATGCGGGAGAGCTCCGGCCAGAGGTATTTCTTGCCGTCCTTCGGATATTCGTAGAAGCCGGCCCCCGCCGCGCGCCCGGCGCGGTTGAACTCCTTCACCATGCGCAGGATCACCTGCTCGCCCGGATGCGGGGGCGGAAGCGGCTTTCCCTCGGCGGCGAGGTCGGCCGAGGTCTGCTCCATCACCGCGACCGAGAGCGCAAGCGAGGTCTGGTCCAGCACCTCGAGCGGGCCGACGGGCATGCCCGCCTGCCGCGCGGCGTTCTCGATCACGGCCGCGGGGAGCCCTTCTGCGAGCATCGCGCAGCCCTCCTGCACGAACGTACCGAACGTGCGGCTGGTGAAGAAGCCGCGCGAGTCGTTGACGACGATCGGGGTCTTGCCGAGCTGAAGCACGTAATCGTACGCCTTGGCGAGCGTCTCGGCCGAGGTCTTTCGCCCGCGGATGATCTCGACGAGGTCCATGCGGTCCACGGGCGAAAAAAAGTGCAGCCCGATGAACCGGTCCGGGGCGGAGGCCGCCTCGGCAAGCCCCGTGATCGGAAGGGTGGACGTATTCGACGCGAAGATGCCGCCGGGGGCGAGAAACGGCTCGGCTTCGCGCGTCACCTGAGCCTTGAGCGCACGGTTTTCGAACACCGCCTCGACGATCACGTCGCAGCCGGCGAGATCGCGCGTGTCGTCGGTCGCCCGGATGAGGGCAAGCGCCGCCGACGGATCTTTCTTGCGCCGCTCGAGCACTTTCGCGGTGTAGGCGCGGCCCGCCTCGGCCTTTTCGCGCGAGACGTCTTTCAGCACACAGGCGATGCCGCGCACGGCGTTCGCGCAGGCGATCCCGCCGCCCATCATGCCAGCGCCGAGGATGCCGACCTTCGCCGCCTTCCACTTCGGCACCTCCTTCGGCCGCGAGGCACCCGAGCGCGCCGCGGTGCGGTCGAAAAAGAACCGGATCATGTTTTTCGCGACCGGCGAGACCGCAAGGCGCGCGAGGTAGCGCGACTCGATCCGCATCGCGGTGTCGAAGTCCACGTGCGCCCCCTCGACCATCGCCGCGAGGATCGCCTTCGGCGCCGGATAGAGCCCGCGGGTCTTCTCGACCACCATCGCCGGGGCGACCGCGAGCATCTGCGAGATCTTCGGGTTCGAGGGTCCGCCCCCGGGCATGCGCCACCCGGGATCGTCCCAGGGCTGCTTCGGCGCCGGGTTCGCCGCGATCCACTCGCGCGCCATGCGAAAGAGCGCTTCGCGGTTCGCCGCAAGGCCCTGCACGAGCCCGAGCTTTGCCGCCTCCTTCGGCGTCATCGTGCGCCCTTCGACGAGGTAGGGAAAGGCGCCTTGCAGCCCGAGGAGCCGCGTCATCTTGACCGTTCCGCCCGCCCCTGGGAGCAGCCC
>JAOAFL010000031.1 GCA_026416295.1 Burkholderiales bacterium
GACACCGCGGTGTATTCGCCGCCGAGCGACATCAGCGCCTCGGCGCCGGCGCGGTCGCCCTTTTGCGCGAGGTCGGCCACGCGCGCGGCGACCTTGTGGAATTCGGCGTGCAGCGCCTTGACGTTCTGGTAGTGCGCGGACGACTTGTCCTTCGGCGCGATGCTCGTGCCGTAGAGCCACTGGCCGAAGGCGCACTGGTTGTCCGCGCGGATCTTCTCGAGCGGCGTGTCGAGCTTGCCGGTCGCGATCGCGGTCTTCAAGCGCGTCTTCCACATGCCGTGCGCGGCGATCGCCTTGCTGATTTCGTCCTTGAGTGCCATGTCGTTCCTCCTCTGCGGTTTCACGGGTCTGCGCCGGCCGAGGGCCGGCGGTCGGTCAGCCCGCCGTCGGCCGCCGGCGGCGAGCGCGCGAGCAGGCGCTCGCCCTGACCGGCGGCGGCGGGGGACTGTCGAATTCGAGCTCGTCTTCGTCGCCGCTCGCCTCGGCGAAGTCGAGCCGCGCGAGCGCCTCGGCAAGAAGCCGGTCTGCCGAGCGCGCCTCGTCCGGCTCGTCGAAATCGTTCCAACGCATCGTCCGCCCCTCCGTTAACGGCATCGTTCGCCGCGCCATTTAGCGCCGGATCGGCGCGCCCCGAGCGCCGGAACTGAGGCCGGATCGCGCCGCTTTTCCGCGTACAGGCGCGCGGCCCTGCGCGCGAGCATTCGCGGGCGAACGATGCAGGACGCGCACGATCAGGAACGCAGTCTTCCCGCCTCGCCGCGGCGCCTCGAGCAGGCGCGCGAGGAGGGGCGCGTCGCCCGCTCGCGCGAGCTGCCGGGGTTTCTCCTCGTCGCGCTCGGCGCCGCGGTCCTCTGGGGCGCGGGCGAGGCGGCGCTCGAGGCGTTCCGCGCGTTCCTGCGCACCGGGCTCGAATTCGGCGCGCGCGAGGCGTTCGACCGAGGCGCGCCGCTTGCGCGGC
Organism: Burkholderiales bacterium; assembly: GCA_026416295.1. GTDB lineage: Bacteria > Pseudomonadota > Gammaproteobacteria > Burkholderiales > SG8-39 > RBG-16-66-20. The sequence continues at coordinate 959 of JAOAFL010000031.1, forward strand.
TCGGGGCCGCCGCAGCCGCCGGCTTTGCGATCGCGGCGCCGTTCTTCGCCGCGGCGTTCGCGCTCGCGGCCGCCTCGCCGGTCGCCGTCGGCGGCTGGACGTTCTCCGCGCGCGCGTTCGCGCCCGACTTTTCGCGCCTCGACCCGGTGCAGGGACTGCGCCGGATTTTTTCGCTTCCCGGGCTCGCCGAACTCGTCAAGGCGATCGCGAAGGCGGCGGCGATCGGCGCGCTCGCGGCCTGGGCCTTGTGGGCGCTCGCGCCCCAGTTCGCCGCGCTCGCGCGCGAGCCGGCGCAGACCGCGATCGTGCACGCGCTCGCGCTCGCGGCGCAGACGCTCGCGGTGTGCGCCGCCGGCTACGGGCTGGTGGCCGCCGTCGACGTGCCGCTCGCGCTCTGGCAGTACCGGCGCGCGCTGCGCATGAGCTTCGAGGAAGTGCGCCGCGAGCACAAGGAGACCGAGGGCGACCCGCAGCTGAAGGCGCGCGTGCGGAGCCTGCAGCGCGAGATGGCGCGCCGCCGGATGATGCAGGCGGTGCCGAAGGCCGACGTGGTGGTCACCAACCCCGAGCACTACGCGGTCGCGATCGGCTGGCGCGAGGGCGCGATGCGCGCGCCGCAGGTGCTCGCCAAGGGCCGCGGGGCGCTCGCCGAGAGGATCCGCGCGATCGCGCGCGCCTCGGGCGTGCCGCTGCTCGCCGCGCCGCCGCTCGCGCGCGCGCTCTACCGCCACGTCGAGGTCGGCGAATCGGTGCCGCAGGCGCTCTACGAGGCGGTCGCGCAGGCGCTCGCCTGGGTCTATCAGCTGCGCGCGGCGCACGCGGCGGGCGTCGCCGCGCCCCCGCCGCCGCAGACGTTCGCGGTGCCGGCGCGGATGGACCCCGCGGAGGCTGACCGATGACGCTCGTCTCGTTCCTGCGCAGCGCCTCGCCGATCGCGCTCGGCGTGCCGCTCGCGGTGATCGCGATCGTCGCGATGATGGTGCTGCCGCTGCCGCCGTTCCTGCTCGACCTGCTCTTCACCTTCAACATCGCGGCTTCGCTGGTGGTGCTGCTCGCCGCGGTGTACGCCGCGCGGCCGCTCGATTTCGCGGCGTTTCCGACGGTGCTGCTCCTTGCGACGCTGCTTCGGCTATCGCTCAACGTCGCCTCGACGCGCGTCGTGCTGATGCACGGGCACACCGGCACGGACGCCGCCGGCAAGGTGATCGAATCCTTCGGCACGTTCCTGATCGGCGGCAATTTCGCGGTCGGCCTCGTCGTGTTCCTGATCCTCGTCGTCATCAACTTCGTCGTGATCACGAAGGGCGCCGGCCGCATCGCCGAGGTGGCCGCGCGCTTCACGCTCGATGCGATGCCGGGCAAGCAGATGGCGATCGACGCCGACCTGAACGCCGGCCTGATCGGCGAGGCCGAGGCGCGCCGTCGGCGCGCTGCGATCGCGGCCGAAGCCGAGTTCTACGGCGCGATGGACGGCGCCTCGAAGTTCGTGCGCGGCGACGCGATCGCCGGCATCCTCATCCTCGTCATCAACGTCGTCGGCGGCCTCGCGATCGGCGTGCTGCAGCACCATCTGCCGCTCGAGGTCGCCGCCGACCGCTACGTGCTGCTCGCGGTGGGCGACGGCCTGGTCGCGCAGGTGCCCGCGCTCGTCATCTCGACCGCCGCGGGCCTGCTCGTCTCGCGCGTCGCCGGCGCCGAGGGCGAGGACGTCGGCGCGCAGATCGCGCGCCAGCTGCTCGGCTCGCCGCGCGCGCTCGCGATCGCCGCCGCGCTCGTCGGCGCGCTCGGGCTCGTGCCGGGCATGCCGCATGTCGCGTTCCTCACGCTCGCCGGCGCGCTCGGCTGGGCGGCCTGGCGGCTCGAGCGGCGCGCGCAAGTCGCGCCGCCGCCCGCGCCCGCGGCCGAGGCGAAGCCGGCCGAAGAGGCGAGCTGGGACGACGTGGTGCCGGTGGACGCCTTTGCGCTCGAGGTCGGCTATCGCCTGGTGCCGCTCGTCGACAGCGCGCACGGCGGCGAGCTTCTCAAGCGCATCCGCGCGATCCGGCGCAAGTTCGCGCAGGAGGTCGGTTTCCTGCCGCCCGCGGTGCACATCCGCGACAACCTCGAGCTGCGTCCGGGCGCCTATCGCATCCTGCTGAAGGGCGTCGCGATCGGCGAAGGCGAGGTGATCCCCGGACAGTTCCTCGCGATCGACCCGGGCGGCGCCGGCGCGGCCGCCCCGCCTCTCAAAGGCACGCCGACCTCGGACCCCGCCTTCGGGCTGCCGGCGCTCTGGATCGAGCCGGGCGAGCGCGACGCGGCGCTCGCGCGCGGCTACACCGTGGTGGACGCGGGCGCGGTGATCGCGACGCACGTCTCGCACCTCATGCACTCGAACGCCGCGGCGCTGCTCGGCAGAAACGAGATGCAGCAGCTGCTCGAGCAGTTCGCGCGCTACGCGCCGAAGCTCGTCGAGGACGTGGTGCCGAAGCTCGTGCCGGTGGCGCTCGTGCAGCGCGTGCTGCAGAACCTGCTGGAAGAGGGCGTGTACGTGCGCGACCTGCGCACGATCCTCGAGACGATCGCCGAGCACGCGCCGCGCACGCAGGACGCGGGCGAGCTGACCGCGCTCGTTCGCATCGCGCTCGGGCCGGCGATCACGCAGCAGGTGTTCGGGCCGGCAAAAGAGCTGCCGGTGCTCGCGCTCGAGCCCGAGCTCGAGCGGCTGCTCGGGCAGTCGGCGGCGCCGGGCGAGGCGATCGAGCCGGGGCTCGCCGAGGCGCTCGCCGCGAGCGCCGCCGCCGCCGCCCGAAAGCTCGAGGCGCTCGGCCTTGCGCCGGCGCTCGTCGTCGCCGACCGGTTGCGCGCGCCGCTCGCGCGGCTTCTGAAGCGCGCCGTGCCCCGGCTGCGCGTGCTCTGTCACGCCGAGCTGCCCGGTGAGCGCACGGTGCGCGTCGTCCAGACCCTGGGAGCCAGAGCATGAACGCTGTCGCGACACGATTCACCGCCCCGAGCGCCGCCGAAGCGCTGCGGCGCGCGCGCGCGGCGCTCGGACCGGATGCGCTGGTGCTCGCCAGCCGCCAGACGAGCGCCGGCGTCGAACTGCTCGCCGCGCCGGCGCGCGCGCTCGAGCGCCTTGCCGAGGCGTCGCCGCCGGAGGCTGCCGCCGGGCGGCTGCTCGAGGAGCTGCGCGCGCTCGCCGGCCGCATCTCGCAGCAGCTC
>JAOAFL010000069.1 GCA_026416295.1 Burkholderiales bacterium
GCGAAGCTCGTTCCGCTCGGTGCGCTCGAAGAGCGCGCAAAGGAGTTCGTCGGCGAGAAGCCGGTGGTCACCGTGTGCCGCTCCGGCGCCCGCTCGGCGCAGGCGAGCGTGATCCTGCGAAAGCACGGCCTCGCCCGCACGGCGAATCTCGCCGGCGGGATGCTTCGCTGGCGCGCGCTCGGCTACCCGGTCGAAGGCGCCCGCGACTGAGAGCGCGCCGCGCGGCGCCCGCCGCCGGAGCCGGCTTGCGCGGCGGCGCGGATCGCCTCTTGCGCTTCGGAAGGCGGGAGCCGGCTCGAAAGCGAGACCGCGAGCCGCGCGAGCGCGCGCTCGCGATCGCGCTCGGGCACCGCGGCGTAGAACGCCTCGAACGCCTCGTAGAGCCGGTCGCGGTCGTGAACGGTGACCGGCGCCGCCGGCGCGGGAGGCGCTCGTCGCCCTTCGCGGTAGTCGAGCGCGCGCGCGATCGCGCGCCGCGCGAACGCTTCGTCGATGCCGCGGCAGCGCGCGAGCACGTGACCGTCGGGCCGAAGGACGTAGGTCGCGCCCTCGGGCGGAACGCCGTAGCGCGCCCAGAGCGCCTCGTTTCCCGCGCGCCGGATCGCCTTCGGCCCGGTGCCGAAGAAAAGCGTCACGAAATCCCCGCGCAGGCGATCGACCAGGTAGCCCCGGCCGAGTCGCCCGTCGGGGGCTGCGGCCCCCGGCGCGGCCTCGGGTGCGTCGATGCCTGCGCTTTCGCCGTTGAGCGGCGAGTCGTCGTAACGGCACGGCGTCGAGAGCCTGCCGACGTCGACCAGCGCGCGCATCGCCGGGTGCGCTTGCGCGAGATCGAGGATTGCGTCGCGAAAGAGCCGCTGCGCCGGGTTTTCCGGGCCGATGAAACAGGCGCTGCGGGTCGCGATCTCGACCGCTTCGCGCGCGGCGCGGTGCCGCTCGTGCTCGTAGGTGAGGAGCAGATCCGGGTGCGCGCGGCCGGCGAGCACCAGCGCGAGCTTCCAGCCGAGGTTGTTCGCGTCCTGGATCGCGCGGTTTCCGCCGCGCGCGCCGAACGGCGAGTGCTGCGCGGCGGCATCGCCGAGGAAAAACACGCGCCCGTGCACGAGTTTTTCCAGCCAGCGCTTGCGAAAGCGCCACGGCCCGACCCAGACCAGCTCGAATCTCGCCTCCGGCCCGAGGAGCTTTCGCAACCGGCGCACCGCGCGCGCGGGCGTCGCTTCGCGCTCGGGATCCGCGTACTGCGAAATCTGCCAGTCGGTGCGCCAGACGCCGTCGGCCATCCGGTGGTACCAGATCGCGCCGCCGGCGTTCGCCGGATCGTCGAGGAACGCTTTCCGCACCGCCCGCTCGCGGCGCGCGAGCCGCACGTCCGAGATGCACCAGTAGTCTTCGAGCAGCGCGTGCACCGCATCGCGCGCGCGAAGGCGCCGGCGAACGATGCCGTTCGCGCCGTCGCAGGCGAGGAGCCAGGCCGCGCGCGCGCGATAGCGGCCCTCGGGCGTCTGCACCGTCACCGTGACGCCGCGCGCGTCCTGGCGAACGTCGGTGACCCGGTTCTTCCAGCGAAGGTCCACCGCGCTCATCTGCGCGATCGCTTCCACCATGTACTGCTCGACGTAGAACTGCTGCAGGTTGACGAAGGCGGGAAACTTGCGGTCGCGCTCCGGCTGCAGATCGAAGCGGTAGAGCAGCTCGCCGCGGCGATAGACCTCGCCCTCGTTCCAGGTGACGCCTTTCGCGCGGATGCGCGCGGCGACGCCGAAGCGGTCGAGGATTTCGAGCGAACGCTGCGCGTAGCAGATGCCGCGCGAGGAAAGCCCCTGCGCGCCGACGGTATCGTCCTCGTCGAGGAGCACCGTCTGTACGCCGCGGCTGCCGAGTTCCAGCGCGGCGGCAAGACCCGCGAGCCCCGCGCCGACGACGATCACCGGGTAGTCGCCCGTCCGGCCGCGCGCGATCTCGGGCGGCGTGCGATACGCGTAGCGCGGCAGCCGGTAGCCCGGCATCGCGTCCGGCTGATGCGTCGCGCGCATGCGAAAATCGTAGCACCGATGACCGTTCGCACACGCTTTGCGCCGAGCCCGACGGGGTACTTGCACATCGGCGGCGCGCGCACCGCGCTTTTTTCCTGGGCGTACGCGCGCCGCCACGGTGGAAAGTTCGTGCTGCGCATCGAGGACACCGACACCGAGCGCTCGACGCGCGAATCGGTCGCCGCGATCCTGGAAAGCCTCGCATGGCTCGGCATCGCCTGGGACGAGGGGCCGTTCTTCCAGATGCAGCGCCTTTCCCGCTACCGCGAGGTCGCCGAGCAGTTGATCGCCGCGGGGCACGCGTATCGCTGCTGGACGACGAAGGAGGAGCTGGACGCGCTTCGCCGCGAGCAGGCGGCAAAAGGCGCGAAGCCCCGCTACGACGGCCGCTGGCGCCCCGAGCGCGCGAAAGCGCTCGGCCTCGTTCCGCCCGCCGACCGGCCGCCGGTCGTGCGCTTTCGCACGCCCGAGGAAGGCAGCGTCGGCTGGAACGATCTCGTCAAGGGGCCGATCGAGTTTCCGAACGCCGAGCTGGACGACCTGGTGCTCCTGCGCGCGGACGGCATCCCGACCTACAACTTCGGCGTGGTGGTGGACGACATCGACATGGGGATCACGCACGTCATCCGCGGCGACGACCATGTGGCGAACACGCCGCGCCAGATCCACATCTTTCGCGCGCTCGGGGCGAAGCTGCCCGAGTTCGCGCACGTGCCGATGATCCTCGGCGCGGACGGCGAGCGCCTGTCCAAGCGCCACGGGGCGGTGAGCGTCACGCAGTACCGCGACGAGGGGTATCTGCCCGAGGCGCTCGTCAACGCCCTCGCGCGCCTCGGCTGGTCGCACGGCGACGACGAGATCTTCGGCCTCGAGCAGTTCGTCGCCTGGTTCGACCTCGCGCACGTCAGCCGCTCGCCCGCGCAGTTCAACCCGGAAAAAGCGCTCTGGCTCAATCAGCAGTACCTGCGGCGCGCGGAAGATGCGCGGCTCGCGAAGCTCGTTGTCCCCTTTCTCGGTATCGAAGTCGCAGGCGGGCCGCCGCTCGAGCGGGTGGTCGCGCTCGTCAAGAGCCGCGCTGCGACGCTCGTTCAGCTCGCCGACGAGGCGAGGCTTTTCTACCAGTACGTCGCGCCGCCCGCGGCGCAGGTCGCCGAGATGGTGAACGAGAGGACGCGACCGGCGCTGAGGATGCTCGAGGCGCGCCTTGCCGAGACGCCGTGGGACCGGAAGTCGATCGCCGAGACGATCGCGGCGGTGCTGAAGGCGACCGGATTGAAGATGCCGGAACTCGCGATGCCCGCTCGGCTGCTCGTCACCGGCCGCACGCAGACGCCCTCGCTCGACGCGGTGCTGGAACTTCTCGGGCGCGAGACGGTGCTTGCCCGCCTTTCGCATCATCTCGATACGGATTGAGGGGGACGCCGACACCGTCCTCGGATTCGGCGTCACCCTCGCTCGTAGCCCGGAAGCGGTGCCCATCTGCCTCGGCGCGCCTCGGACGGCCGGTCGTTTCGCGCGATGGCCTGTTCGGGGGGACGGAAAGCGCGCCGAAGCGGTCGCCGCGCCGCTGCGATTCCGTTATAATTCGCGGCCTTGCGTGGGGGTATAGCTCAGCTGGGAGAGCGCTTGCATGGCATGCAAGAGGTCACCGGTTCGATCCCGGTTACCTCCACCAGGAAGACCTGAAGCTCGCCTTCACGTCCCCATCGTCTAGAGGCCTAGGACATCGCCCTTTCACGGCGGTAACCGGGGTTCGAATCCCCGTGGGGACGCCAAATGAATCACGGAGTTGGCGCAGGGCTGCTCCTGACGGGTCGACCTGCGTCTCGCCGGTGTCTCGGAATCATCGCAAAGCTGCCGTAGATCGGCGCTCGATGCCGCCACGGCTGGAGAGCCGTCGGCGCTGACCGCACGATCGCACGCGCAGCCGGTTGCCGCAATCGCACCCGGCATACGCTCCCGGAGGGAACCTTCCCCTTGGCCTATTTGCCCGGCTCTTCCTCGTTCGACCCGAAAAGCTCGTCGAGCGACGCGCGCAGGTCCCGCTCGAAGTATGCGAGTTCTTCGGGATCGAGGCCGTCCCGGCGAAAGGATTCGAGCACCTCGCAGACCTCGTCTTCGAGCTGCTCGCGGAATTGCGCGGGTGGGAGCTTCGTCTCGGGCGGCGGCGGCGCCGCAGGCTCGCCCGGCTTCTTATTCGCGGGGAATCTGATCGGGACGAGAAAACCCGCTTCTGCGCCGAAGAAGGACTCCTCGGCTTCCGGTTTCGTGGTCTTCGCCATCGGTTCGGTCTCCTTTCATGCGCGGCTCGACCGTCCGGATGACGCCCGATGCCGCGGCTCGACCCATCGTGAATGGCGAGAGGCTCTTTTCATGAGCCTGCGATTTCGGTAAAACTCACCTTGCGCGCGATGAGCGCGTATCGCCGATTTAATCGTCAACTTGCAGGGCGATTCACAAGTGCTGCTAAAGCGACGGCCCTCCGGTCTTTCGGGGGCCGTTCGGCGACCGGAGCGGAGGGTGCAGAGAAGTGATGAACGCGTCCCGGGCGGCACGCCCGCTTTCCTGACATGCGCTTGACTGCGGCCGAAAGGGCCGCGGCGCGATCGCCTGCCGTTGCAGGCGGGGTGGCTTTTTCGGCCTTGGAGCCGCAGTCGCGGGTCGGAGAGTTCCGGCAAGCGTTCGCGCGCGGGGCGTGTTCGGCGACTCGTCCCCTCGGTCCGTTCGGGCCGGAGGTCGGCGCGGCTTAACGAGCCGCCCGCTCGATGACCGGCCCGAAAGAGGGCATGCGGGCGGCCCGGCTCGCCCGCTCGATCGACCGACAGGAGGGACGACATGGACATCGACATTCGGTTCGACACTCAAGCCGCAGCCGCTTCGCTGCTGCAGGGCGAAGAGGCCTATCGCGAGCGGCTCATCGAAACGCTTACCCGCATGAGCGATGACGCCCACCGGCAGAACCGCCTCCACATCTTCGTCGACGTCGCGGTATGGAACCTCGCCGGTATCGCGCACATGTACGGTGCGCGCGGCACCGGGCAGATCGTTCGCCGCTTCGGCGAGTTCCTCTTGACGTTCGAAGAGCGGATCCAGGCGGAGCGCGAAGCCGAGCGCGAGCGCGAGGCAGGGCGAAAGCCGCAATGACGAGCCGACCGAACGAGGGCGAAGGCGCCCGCCTTGCGGCGCTGCCGGTCTTCTACAGCCCGCGGATGGTGGCCGACGCAAGGAGCTTTTCGCCGAGCGCGGCAAAGCCGAAGGCGGTGCTCGAGTCCTGGCGCGCGCTCAAGGTGCCGCTCGAGATCCTCGAGCCCCAGCCGGTGACCGAAGAGGAGCTTTGCCTAGCGCACGAGCGCGAGTTCGTGCGCGAGGTGCTCGGCTGCCTGCGGCCGAATGGCTTCGGAAACCGGCTACCCGAAGTCGCCCGCTCGCTTCCCTGGACGAGCGGGGCGATGCTTTCTGCCGCGCGCAAGGCGATCGCAAACGGTCAGGTCGCGATCGCCCCCTGCTCCGGGTTTCACCATGCCGGCTGGGCGCACGCGGGCGGC
>JAOAFL010000071.1 GCA_026416295.1 Burkholderiales bacterium
GTCTTCGCCGCGGTGAACCCCATGTCGCCGGTGCACAGCTTCACCACCCGGCAAGGCAGCTCCAGCTTCCGGAGGATCGCCTCGGCGTGCGCGGTGAGCTGCTCGGGCGCCTCGTACGACTTCGCCGGGTGCTCGATCCAGACCAGCTCCACCTTGTCGAACTGGTGGTTGCGGATCATGCCGCGTGTGTCCTTGCCGGCGGCACCCGCCTCGGACCGAAAGCACGGCGAATGGCACACGTATCGCAGCGGCAGCGCCTCCCGCGGCAGGATCTCGTCGCGCACGAAGTTGGTCACCGGATATTCGGCGGTCGGAATGAGGTAGAGGTCGCGATCCTCGATCTTGAACAGATCGCCCTTGAACTTGGCGAGGCTCGAGACGCCGTCGGCGCAGGCACCGCTGACGAGGTACGGCGCGTAGACCTCGGTGTAGCCGTGCTCGCGCGTGGGCACGTCGAGCATGAACTGCGCGAGCGCCCGGTGAAGGCGCGCCACCGCCCCTTTGAGCACCACGAAGCGCGCGCCGGCGAGCTTCGCCGCGGTGTCGAAATCGATGCCGGCGAGGGCGGCGCCGAGGTCCACGTGGTCCTTCGGTGCGAAATCGAACGCGCGCGGCGCGCCCCAGCGACGCTCCTCGCGGTTCTCCTCCGCGCTCGCGCCGACGGGGACGCTTTCGTGCGGCAGGTTGGGCAGGTCGGCGACGAACGCGTGCAGCCGCGCCTGGACGTCGGCGTTTTCGGTCTCCATCGCCTTCAGCCGCTCGGCGATCTCGGCGCCCCGTGTCATCAGCGCGCGCGCCTCGCCCTCGTCGCCCGCCGCCTTCGCGCGCCCGATCTGCTTTGCGAGCGCGTTTCGCTCGGCCTGCAGCCGCTCGGTCGCGACCTGGATCTCCTTGCGCCGCGCCTCGAGCGCGAGGAATCCCGCGGTATCGAGCGCGAAGCCGCGCGTCGCAAGGCGCGCCGCGACCGTCTCGAGCGACGTGCGCAGCAGATGGATGTCGATCATCGCTTTTTCGCTTCCTCGTTGCGCCGGCGCAGCTCCGCGAGCCGCTCGCGGATGCGCGCTTCCAGTCCCCGTTCGGTCGGCCGGTACCACTCGACCGCGGGCATGCCGTCCGGAAGGTAGCGCTCGCCGGCGGCGAACGCCTCGGGCTCGTCGTGCGCGTAGCGGTAGCCGCGGCCGTAGCCGAGCGCCTGCATGAGGCGCGTCGGCGCGTTGCGCAGATGCAGCGGAACCGGCCGCGTGCCGTCTGCGGCGACGAACGCGCGCGCCGCATTATAGGCAACGTAGACCGCGTTCGACTTCGGGCAGCAGGCGAGGTAAAGCACGGCCTCGGCGAGCGCGAGCTCGCCTTCGGGCGAGCCGAGGCGCTCGTACGCCTCGCAGGCGTCGAGCGCAAGGCGCAGCGCGCGCGGATCGGCGAGCCCCACGTCTTCGGTCGCCATGCGCACGATCCGCCGGCCGAGATAGCGGGGATCGGCGCCGCCGTCCAGCATCCGCACGAACCAGTAGAGCGCGGCGTCCGGATCCGAGCCGCGCACCGACTTGTGAAGCGCCGAGATCTGGTCGTAGAACTGCTCGCCGCCCTTGTCGAAGCGGCGCAGGTCGCGCGCGAGCGTTTGCTCGAGAAGCGCCGCGTCGATCGGACCGTCGGGCCGTGCGGCGATCAAGAGCTCGATCGCGTTGAGCAGCCTCCTTGCGTCGCCGTCGGCGAACCCGATCAGGCGCTCGCGTGCTTGCGGCTCGAGCGCGATGCCGGTGCGCTCGACGAGGGCGCCGAGATCCTCGGGCGAAAGCGGCTCGAGCACATAGACGGCCGCGCGCGAAAGGAGCGCCCCCACCACCTCGAACGAGGGGTTCTCGGTCGTCGCGCCGATGAACGCAAAGAGGCCCCGCTCGACGTAGGGCAGGAACGCGTCCTGCTGCGCCTTGTTGAAGCGGTGCACCTCGTCGACGAAAACGATCGTGCGCCGCCCGCGCGCGGCCGCCGCCTCGGCCGCCTCGACCGCGGCGCGAATGTCTTTTACGCCCGAGAGCACCGCAGAGAGCGCGATGAACTGCGCGTCGAACGCCTGCGCGAGCAGCCGCGCGATCGTCGTCTTGCCGCACCCCGGCGGGCCCCACAGGATCATCGAGTGGGGCTTGCCCGACTCGATCGCGACCCGCAGCGGTTTGCCCGGCCCGAGCAGGTGCCGCTGGCCGACGACCTCGGCGAGCGTCTTCGGACGCAGCCGCTCGGCGAGCGGCGCCTGCGGCGGCTCAGCGCTCGCCGAGGACATCGGCCCCCCGCGGCGGCGCGAAGCGGAACGTTTCCGGGTCCACCTGCGGGTTGCGCACGAGGCGCGCAAAACGCAGCACCGTCGTCTGGCCGAAGTGGTCGGTGAGCTCCATCGCACCGATGCCGGCGACATCCATGCCGATGCGGATGCGCTCGAAACCGGCGTCGCGGTCCTTCGGACGCGCCTCGATCCACGCGAGCCCTTCGGCCGTGCCGGCGTCGGCGAGCTCGAACGCCTCGCTCGCGTCCGACGCCCCGGCAAGCAGCGCGGCCGGCGTCGCACCGAGCGCGTGCGACATGCGCCGCACCGTCACCTGGTTCAGGTCGCGGTCGTGGATCCACAGCCGTTCGCCGTCGGCGACGATCACCTGCGCGTAGGGCTGGACATACGTCCAGCGAAAGCGCCCGGGCCGCAGGAACACGAAGCGGCCGCTCGCCTGCTGTACGAGCTTGCGCTCGCGGTCGTACACCTTCTGCTCGAAGTCGGCCGCCGCCGACTGCGTGGTGCGCAGAAACGCGCGGAAGCGCTCGATGCCGGACGCCTGCGCCGCCCCGGCCGCGCCGAGCAGCGCGAGTGCGAGCGCCGCGGCGCGGACGCTCGCCCGTATCGCCGCGTGCATCTACTCGACTCTCGCGGGCACCAGCACCTCGCGGTTGCCGTTCGGCTGCATCGCGGACACGAGCCCGGCCTTTTCCATGTCCTCGATCAGGCGCGCGGCGCGGTTGTAGCCGATGCGCAGATGCCGCTGCACGAGCGAAATCGAGGGGCGGCGCGTGCGAACGACGATCTCGACCGCCTGGTCGTAGAGCGGATCCTTCTCGCCGGCAGGCGCGCCGGGCTCGGCGCCACCCGGCTCGGCCGCCGGTGGCTCGAGCACCTCGGACACGTATTCCGGGCGCGCGAAGTTCTTCAGGTGCTCGACCACCCGGTGCACCTCGTGGTCGGCGACGAACGCCCCGTGCACGCGCTGCGGCAATCCGGAGCCGGGGGGGAGATAGAGCATGTCGCCGGCGCCGAGCAGCGACTCCGCGCCCGACTGGTCGAGGATCGTGCGCGAATCGACCTTGGAGGCGACCTGAAAGGCGATGCGCGCCGGGATGTTCGCCTTGATGAGGCCGGTGATCACGTCCACGGACGGGCGCTGCGTCGCGAGGATCATGTGGATGCCGGCCGCGCGCGCCTTCTGCGCAAGCCGCGCGATCAACTCCTCGACGCGCTTGCCGGTGGTCATCATGAGGTCGGCGAGTTCGTCGATCACCACCACGATCCAGGGCAGCGGCGCTAGCGGCCGCGGGGTGCCGGTGTCGAGCGTGAGCGGATCGTCCAGATGCCGTCCGTGGCGCTCGGCTTCCGCGACCTTGTGGTTGAGCCCCGAGAGGTTGCGGCAGCCGTGCCAGCTCATCACGCGGTAGCGGCGGTCCATCTCGGCGACGCACCAGGCAAGCGCATTGGCCGCCTGCTTCATGTCGGTGACCACGGGGCAAAGGAGGTGCGGAATGTCCTGATAGACCGAGAGCTCGAGCATCTTCGGATCGACGAGGATCAGGCGCACCTCGCGCGGCTCGGCCTTGTAGAGCAGCGACAGGATCATCGCGTTGATCGCGACCGACTTGCCCGAGCCGGTGGTGCCGGCCACCAACAGATGCGGCATCTTGGCGAGATCGGCGACCACCGGCGCGCCGGCGATGTCCTTGCCGAGCGCGAGCGCGAGCGGCGAGTGCGCCGCCGCGTAGGTTTCCGAGCCGAGGATTTCGGAAAGCCGCACGATCTGACGGTGGGGATTCGGGATCTCCAGCCCCATGCACGACTTTCCGGGAATCGTTTCGACGACGCGAATCGAGACCACCGACAGCGCGCGCGCGAGGTCCTTGACGAGGTTGACGATCTGGCTGCCCTTGACGCCGACGGCGGGCTCGACCTCGTAGCGCGTGATCACCGGGCCCGGATACGCGGCGAGCACTTTCACCGCGACGCCGAAGTCCGAAAGCTTCTTCTCGATCAGGCGCGAGGTGAATTCGAGCGTTTCTGCCCCGACCGCCGCTGCCGCGGGCTCGCCCTCGTCGAGCAGCTTGAGCGGCGGCAGCGGCGCATCCGGCAGGTCCTCGAACAGCGGCTGCTGCCGCTCGCGCTGCACGCGTTCGGATTTCTTCACCTGCGGCGCCGGCGCAGCGATGACGAGCGGCGGGTGCGACTCCTCGCGCTTTCTTTCGGCCTCGACCGCCGTTTCGCGCTCGCGCTGCGCCTGCTCGCCCGCCCGTCGGTCACGTCGCCGCTCCCAGGCCGCGCGCGCCGCGAGCGCGCCCGCCTCGAGCAGCGCGCCGGTCGCCTCGGCGATCGCGAGCCACGAGAGGCCCGTAAAGAGGCTGAAGCCGGCCGCCGCCGCGGCGAGCAAAAGAAGCGTCGCGCCGGTGTAGCCGGTCGCTGCCGCCGCGAGCCCGCCCACGACGTCGCCGACGATGCCGCCGGGCACCTGGGGCAGCGCCGCGCCGTAGCTGTGCAGCCGCAGCGACTCGAGCGCCGCGCTCGCCACGAGCAGCAGCGCGAACCCGGCCGCCGCGACGCCCGCGCGATCGCGCTCGATCCGCGTCGAAGCGAGCCGGCGATAGCCGCGCACGACGACGAGGGCGCACGCCAGCACGAACCACCAGGCCGAATAGCCGAACGCCGAAAGCAGCCGGTCGGCGAGCAGCGCGCCGAGCTCGCCGCCGGCGTTGTGCGCCGTCGCGCCGGTCGCGCTCGCCGACCAGCCCGGATCGTCGCGGCGATAGGTCGCGAGCACGAGGGCAAGAAACGCGGCGAGCGCCGCAACGAGCAGCCAGCGCGCCTCCGCAAGGAGCGCCTTCAGCTTCGCCGGAAGCGGCGCCGCGGGGCTCTTCGGTGCCGAGCGCACAGCCCGGGGCGCGGCTACTCCGCGCGCGCGATCGTGTCGCGCAGCACGATGGTCGCGCCGCGCATCTCGATGTAGCCGCCCGCCTGCAGGTCCTTCATCACGCGGCTCACCATCTCGCGCGAGGCGCCGACCATCTTCGCGATGTCCTGCTTCGGAAGGCGCCGGGTGACGACTTTCTGCCCGTCCACCTCCTCGGCCATGTCGAGGAGCAGCCGCGCGACGCGCCCGTAGACGTCGAGCAGCGCAAGGCTGCTGATCTTGCGGTCGGCCTCGCGCAGACGCCGCACGAGTCCCTTCATCACCGCCATCGCCATGTCGAAGTTCTCGGCGAGCGCGCGGCGAAAGTCGCGGGCCGACAGCGCGAGCAGTTCGCAGGGCTCCATCGCGACCACGCTCGCCGAGCGCGGGTGGTCGTCGATCAGACCCATTTCGCCGAAGAACTCGCCCGGCCCGAGGATCGCGAGGATCACTTCCTTGCCGTCGGCGTCGCTCATCATCACTTTCAGTCGCCCGGTGACGACGATGTAGAGCGAGTCGGTCGGCGCGCCGGCGGCGATCACGAGCGCGCCGCGCGGCGCGCTGCGGCGCGCGACCGACGGCAGGAGCGCGCGCAGCTGCTCGTCGGGCAGCGTCGCGAACAGGGGAACCGTCTTGAGCAGCGCGGCGGAAACCGGCATCGCTGTCGCAGGCATGGGCATCGGGCGCGCGTCTGGCGTTTGCCGATCGCGCCATGTTACCAGAACGGCCGATATACTCCGCCCGTGCCCGCACGCCATGCGCGACTGCTCATTCTCGGTTCCGGCCCGGCCGGCTACACCGCCGCGGTCTACGCCGCGCGCGCGAACCTTCGGCCGGTGCTGATCGCGGGCATCGCGCCCGGCGGACAGCTGATGACGACGACCGACGTCGAGAACTGGCCGGCGGACCCCGACGGCGTGCAGGGCCCGGAGCTGATGGCGCGGTTCCAGCGGCACGCCGAGCGTTTCGCGACCGAGATCGTCTACGACCACATCCACACCGCGCGGCTCGGCGTGCGACCGTTCCTGCTCGCAGGCGACGCCGGCAGCTACACCTGCGATGCGCTCATCATCGCGACCGGCGCCTCGGCGAAATACCTCGGCCTGCCGTCGGAGCAGAAATACCTCGGCCGCGGGGTCTCGGCCTGCGCGACGTGCGACGGTTTTTTCTACCGCGGCGAGGAGGTGGCGGTGGTGGGCGGCGGCAACACCGCGGTCGAGGAGGCGCTCTTTCTCGCGAATCTTGCGCAGCGCGTGACGCTCGTACACCGGCGCGAGCGCTTCCGCGCCGAAAAGATCATGGTCGAGAAGCTGATGAAGCGGGTGGCCGAGGGCCGGATCGCGCTGGAACTGGACTCGGTGCTCGAGGAGGTGCTCGGCGACGAGCGCGGCGTCACCGGCGCGCGCATTCGGCACCTTAAGACGGGCAGCGAAAAAACGCTCGCGGTAAAGGGCCTCTTCGTCGCGATCGGTCACACGCCGAACACCAAGATCTTCGAAGGGCAGCTCGAGATGGAAGGCGGCTACATCGTCACGCGCGGCGGCCGCGACGGCGGCGCGACCGCGACGAGCGTGCCGGGCGTCTTCGCCGCGGGCGACGTGCAGGACCGCGTCTACCGGCAGGCGGTCACCAGCGCCGCCTCCGGCTGCATGGCGGCCCTCGACGCGGAGAAGTACCTTGACGCCCTCGGATGAGGAGTTTCTGCGCGCGGTCGCCGACGTGCGCCCGCTCGATCCGCCGCGGCGGCTTGCGCTGCGGCCGCCGGCGCCTGCGCCGCTTGCGCTTCAGCGCCGGCGCGACGAGCGCGCCGCCCTCGCCGAGAGCCTCGCCGGGCGCGTCTCGATCGAGGACGCGCTCGATTCGGGCGAGGAGTTCGCCTACGCGGCAGACGGTGTTCCGCGCCAGACCCTCCGGAAGCTTCGCCGCGGGCACTGGGTGGTCGAAGCAAGCCTCGACCTGCACGGGCAGACGCGCGTCGAGGCGGCCGCCTCGGTCGCCGCGTTCCTCAGCGAGGCGCTCGCCGCCGGGCGCCGCTGCGTGCGCATCGTGCACGGCAAGGGGCTCGGTTCGCCGAACCGCGAGCCGGTGCTGAAGGCGCTGCTGCGCAAGTGGCTCCCGCGGCGCGACGAGGTGCTCGCCTGCTGCCAGGCGCCGGCGGCGCACGGCGGCGCGGGGGCGCTGCTCGTGTTGCTGAAGGCGCGCGCGCGGCGCTAGGCGCGGCGGGAGCGGGCGGGCGTCAGCGCACGCGCAGCAGCCTGCGCGCGGGCTCGAGCGCGACGGGCGCGCCGTCGGGAACGCGCGCGGTGACGTCCTCGGCAAAGCCGGCGAGCAGCGTCAGCTCGGCGAACACCGCGCCCTGCGCGAGAATCGGGTTGACGCTGTTCAACACGAGCGCGAGCGGCGCAAGGCCGCGCGCCGCCATCTCGCGCAACATCCAGGCGCTCGCCACCCCGCCCTTCGCGGTATCGAGCACGAGGATCCGCCCGACGTAGGACCGGCCGGCGAGCTTGTGCGTCGGCCGAGAGAACGTGCCCGTGCTGCGGTCGAGGTCGTAGCGGGCGGAAAAACCGTCTTTTGCGACGAGGGCGATCCCCTCGACCGGGCGGCCGGTCGCATGGCGCGCGAGGAGTTCGATCACGGCAACCGCCCCGTCTCGGCCGCTTGCACGCACTCCTCCATCGAGGCGAGCAGCGGCAGGTAGCCGTAGCCGCCGAGGATGTTCGCCAGTTTCGCGCTGTTCGTCGCGAGCCGCTTCCAGCCGTTCGCCTCCGCGATCTCGCGCGCGTACGACTGGTAAAAGCACATGCCGGCGAGCACGTGGCCGCCGGCGGCCTCGATCGCGGCGGTGTAGCCCATGCGGTCGGCGTCGGGCTTGACCTGGGGACTGGTCACCGCAAGAAGCGGCTTGCGGAACCGGCGGCCGTCGCACAGCGCGGCGAGCGCCCGAAGCTCGTAGAGCGAAAGCTGCGGCGCGGAGAACACCACCACGTCCACCTCGCGCTCGCCGCGGTACGCGCCGGCGAACGCGCGGACGTCGGCCTCGTCCACGCGGTGCGCAAGCGGCAGGCGCTCGGCGCCGCAGTCCGAAAGGCGCGTCGCCTCGGGCGTAATCCCGACGAGGTGAAACATCGCCACCGAGCCGAAACTCGCCATCGCGGCGCCGAAGTGCTTGAGGGCGTCGGAACCCGGCACCGCCTCCAGGCCCTCGATCGCCGGCACCTGCCAGTAGTTGCCCGCGAGCCGCCCGATCAGCGCACCGAGCGCGCCCCACTCGTTCAGCGTGCGCGGCGCGAACGCGACGCGCACGCGAAGCGTCGCCCGGCGCCCGGCCTCCAGATGAAATCCGTAGCGCGGCGTGCGGCCGGTGAGGCCGGCGGCGAGCGCCGAGGGCCCGCCCTCGAAATTCGAGCGCGCGCCGCAGACCGAATTCGCGTAGATCACGACGCCGGTGTCGCCGAAGGCGACCGCCTCGCCCCGCACCGGCGGCTGGACCGTCTGGTAGTGGATGCAGGTGTCGGTGAGCGAAACCCCGAGCGCGCGCAGCGCGGCGATCGCGCGCCGCTCGAGCGCGAGCATCCAGTCGGCCTGGCCGAGCACCGCGGCTTTTGCGAAATCGGTGCCGCGCGGGTCGGTGAGGGTCGGCACCCGCACCCGCGCCCCCGGCTCGCGCGCGAGCGCCTCCAGCCACTCGACGCCCGAGCGCCCGAGGCTTTCGGTATCGGCCATCACGTGCGCTTGGGTGACCTCGACGAAATCGTCGGCGCCGAAGAACTCGCCGACGCGGATCTGGTGCTCGATCGCGATCTGCGCCGCGCGGCCGAGCGCACCGGCGCGCATCGCGCGTTCGAGGTCGTTCAGCTTCACCGGCGCCCTGCGGCGGCGGCGACGCGGCGCAGGCGCCGGCACACAGCGCTAGACCGCGGCCTCGTTCGTCTCGCCGGTACGGATGCGCACCACGTGCTCGACCGCGGTGACGAAGATCTTTCCGTCACCGATCTTTCCGGTGCGCGCGGACTTGACGATCGCCTCGATCGCCGCCTCGACCTGGTTGTCGGTGACGACGACCTCGATCTTCACTTTCGGGAGGAAGTCCACCACGTACTCCGCGCCGCGGTAGAGTTCGGTATGGCCTTTCTGGCGACCGAAACCCTTGACCTCGGTGACGGTGAGACCGGTGACGCCGACTTCGGAAAGCGCCTCGCGCACCTCGTCGAGCTTGAAGGGTTTGACGATCGCCTCGATTTTCTTCATGACCCGCTTCCTCCGCCGCGGCTATTGTACAACCGGTGATCGCGCCCGGCCGCCGCGCGCGCCGCATCGCCGTTAGCCCCCGTGGCGCGCGAACGCCTGCGCATCGCCGAGTCGCTCGCCGAGGTCGCGCCCGCCGCCTGGGACGCGCTCGCCGAGGGCGATCCGTTCGTGAGCCACGCGTTTCTTTCGGCGCTCGTCGAAACCGGCTGCGCGAGCGCGGCGAGCGGCTGGCGGCCGCGTTTTCTGCTGCTTGAGCGCGACGGCGCGCTCGCGGCGGCGATGCCGCTCTTCGAGAAGTCGCACTCGTGGGGCGAATACGTGTTCGACTGGGCCTGGGCCGAAGCCTACCGCCGGGCGGGCGTCGCCTACTACCCGAAGCTCGTGTGCGCGGTGCCCTTCACCCCGGTCGCCGGGCCGCGGCTGCTCGCGCGCGAGCCGGCCGACCGCGCAAGGCTCATCGAGGCGGCGCTCGAACTGGCGCGCGCGGCCTCCTCGCTGCACGTACTTTTTCCGCACGCGCCGGACGCCGCGTTTCTCGAGGCGCGCGGGCTGATGCTGCGCCGCGCGGTGCAGTTTCACTGGACGAACGCCGGTTACGCGGATTTCGACGATTTTCTGGCGCGCCTCACCGCGCACCGGCGCAAGGTGATCCGCCAGGAGCGGCGCCGGGTGCGCGAGGCGGGCGTGCGGCTGCGGCGCCTGCGCGGGCAGGAGATCGAACGCGCGCACTGGGCGTTCTTCGCGCGCTGCTACCGCCGCACCTACGCCGAGCGCGGCATGCGACCGTACCTCAACCTCGAGTTCTTCCTGCGCATCGGCGCGACGATGCCCGCGCAGCTCGTGCTCGTGCTCGCCGAACGCGGCGCGCAGCCGATCGGCTGCGCCCTCTTCGTCGAATCGGCGAACGCGCTCTACGGCCGTTACTGGGGCGCGCTCGAGCCGGTGCCGCTGCTGCATTTCGAGTGCTGCTACTACCAGGGCATCGAGTACGCGATCGAGCGCCGTCTTGCGCGCTTCGAGGGCGGCGCGCAGGGCGTGCACAAGCTCGCGCGCGGGCTGCTTCCGGTCGAGACCGTCTCGGCGCACTGGCTCGCGCACCCGCGCCTTGCGCGCGCGATCGAGGCGGCGGTCGCGCGCGAGCGCGCAGAGGTCGAGCGCTGCGTGGACGAGCTCGCCGAGCGCTCGCCGTTTCGCGCACCGCCGGAAGGCACACCGCGCCTATAATGCGCCGCCAGAAGGAGGCGACGATGCGACTGAAGGGCAAGGTGGCGATCGTGACGGGCGCGGCGAGCGGCTTCGGCGAAGGGATCGCACGGCGCTTCGCCGAGGAGGGCGCGGGCGTCGCGGTCGCCGACGTCAACGCCGCGGGCGGCCAGCGCGTCGCGGGCGAAATCGCGACCGCGGGCGGAAGAGCGATCTTCGTGCACGCGGACGTGACCCGCGCGGCCGACTGGGCGAAGCTCGTCGGCGCCGCGCAGTCGGCGTTCGGACGCCTGGACATCGTCGTCAACAACGCCGGCTGGACGCATCGCAACAAGCCGTTTCTCGAGGTCACCGAAGACGAGTTCGACCGCGTCTATGCGGTGAACGTGAAGAGCGTGTTCCTGTCGGCGCAGCACGCGCTGCCGGTATTCCGCCGCCAGGGCGGCGGCTGCTTCGTCAACGTCGCCTCGACGGCGGGCGTGCGCCCGCGCCCCGGGCTGACGGTCTACAACAGCTCCAAGGGCGCGGTGATCCTGCTGTCGAAGTCGATGGCCGCCGAATTCGGCCCGGACAATGTGCGCGTCAACTGCGTCAACCCGGTCTTCAGCCCGATGACCGGGCTCTCGGCGGACTTCGCCGGCGGCGCGGTCACCGAGGAGGCGAAGCAGCGCTTTCTCGCCACCATTCCGCTCGGGCGCTTTTCGACGCCGCTCGACGTCGCGAACGCGTGCCTGTACCTCGCCTCGGACGAGGCGGCGTTCGTGAGCGGCGTGTGCCTGGAGGTGGACGGGGCGCGCTGCGTCTAGCCGCCCTGCAGCTTGCGGTCGGCGAGTTCGCGGAAAAACGCTTCGTGATCGCGCAGGTCGAGCAGGAACGCCCGTTCCTGCTCGTTGGCGATCGGCCGATGCATGCGCAGCGCCTGCAGGCCGTCGAGCACCTGGCGGATGCGCTCGATGCTCGCTTCTTCGACGAACCGGCGGATCTGCGATCGAGTCATCGTGCGTCGTCGAGCGGGAAGGTTCGGTGCGCCGGCGCGCTCGCCGGCGCGAACGGCCGGATTTTCGCCGAATCGCTGCGCTGCGCAAGCCGCCGCATCCGCCGCGCGGTGCGCCCCGAGCCACCGTCGCGGGCGACCCCGGCCCGCTGTTTCGTCCCCGGCTGCCGCAAGGAGCGAACGCCCCGAACGCTCGGGCCAGCGTCTACTTCCGATTCGCCCTGTCCGGCGCGCGGGTTGCCGGTGGGGTGACCGCGCGCTGCGCCGCCTCGAAACGGCGAAGCAGCGCGTTGCCGCGTGCGGCGGCCTCGTCCAGCGCGAGCTTGGGCGGCTTGTCGCCCTGAAGCGCCGCCTCCAGCGCCTCCTCGACGATCGCGCGGATCGCGGCGAATTCGCCGAGGCGAATCCCTCGCGATTCGCGCGTCGGTGCGTTGAGCGAGAGCTGCCGGATCGCCACCTCGTGCGCCGGCGCGGCGTCGTAAAAGCCCTGCGCGCGCGCGCGCTCGTAGGCGGCGCGGGTGACCGGCACGAACCCGGTGCGCTGGTGCCATTCGGCCTGCACCTCGGGGCGCGCGAGGAAGGCGAGGAACCGCGCCGCGCCGCGCGTCTGTTCCGCCGGACGGCCGGCGAGGATCCAGAGGCCGCCGCCGCCGATCAGCGAATGGTGCGGCGCGCCGCGAACGTCGTCGTAGTACGGCAGCGGCGCGACGCCGAGCTCGAACTGCGCCTCGCGCTCGAGCGTCGCGTAGCTCGCCGACGAAGCGGTCAGCATCGCACACTCGCCGTTCGCGAAGCGCCGCTCGCCCTCCAGCCGCCGACCGCTGTAGGTGAAGTAGCCCGAGCGCGCCCACGAGGCGAGCATCGACACGTGCCGCACCACGAGGTGAGTGTTGAACACGAGCTTCGCGTCCAGCCCGGCGAGCCCGTTGTCGCGCGTCGCGAAGTCCTGCCGGTGCCAGGTGCTCAAGTTCTCTACGTGCACCCACGCGGGCCAGGTGGTCGTGTAGGCGCACTTCAGCCCCGCCTCGAGCAGCTCGCCCATCGCGCGCGGCATTTCGTACCAGGTGCGCGGCGGGCGCTCAGGATCGAGCCCGGCGCGCCGGAACGCCGCACGGTTATAGAACAGCACCGGCGTCGAGATGTTGAACGGTAGCGCGAGAAGCCTGCCCTCGGCGTCGGAAAAATAGCCCGCGACCGCCGGAAGGAACTGACGCGCGTCGATTTTTTCGCCCGCCTCCGCGGCCGTCTGCCACAGCGGCCGCCAGACGCCCTTCGCCGCGATCAGCTGCGCCGTGCCGACCTCGTAGACCTGAACGAGCTCTGGGCCTGCGCCGGCGCGCTGCGCCTCGATCGCCGCGGCGAGCGTGCGCTCGTAGTCGCCCCTGTGCTCGGCGACGACTCGTACGGCTTTCTGGGACGCGTTGAAGCGCTCGACGAGGCTTTCGAGCGCTTCGCCAAGCGCCCCGCCCATCGCGTGCCAGAACCTGACCTCGGTCTGCGCCTTGGCCGCGCAGGCGGCCAGGGCAAGGAGCAGACACGCGGCGGTTTTGCGCATCGACGCGCATTGTATGATGGCGGCAGATGGCCGGAATCCACGAACTGAGCGGGCTCGAGATGGCGGCGCAGTACGCGCGCGGCGCGCTCTCGCCGGTCGAAGCGACTCGCGCCTGCCTCGCGCGCATCGAGGCGTGGGAACCGAAGCTGAACGCGATGTACCGCGTAAGCGCCGAGGCGGCGCTCGCGGCCGCGCGCGAATCGGAAGCGCGCTGGCGCGCGGGCGCGCCGCGCTCGCCGCTCGACGGCGTGCCGGTGACGATAAAGGAGAACATCTACACCCGGGGCGATCCGGCGCCGATCGGCACGCGCGCGAACGAGGACGCCCCGCCCCAGCCCGAGGACGCGCCGCCGGCGGCGCGGCTGCGCGAGGCCGGCTGCGTCATCCTGGGAAAGACGACGATGCCGGACTTCGGCATGCTGTCCTCGGGTGTCTCGAGCCTTTACGGCATCACGCGCAACCCTTGGCGGCTCGACCGCAATCCGTCCGGCTCGAGCTCCGGTGCGGGGGCGGCCGCCGCCGCGGGCTACGCGCCGCTCAACGTCGGCACCGACATCGGCGGCTCGGTGCGGCTGCCGGCGACGCACTGCGGCATCTTCGCGCTGAAACCGAGTCTCGGGCGCGTGCCCATCTATCCGCCCTACATCGGTCGCGTCGCCGGTCCGATGACGCGCACGGTCGCCGACTCCGCGGCGCTCATGAACGTGCTCGCAAAGCCCGATGCGCGCGACTTCATGAGCCTGCCCTTTGAAGCGCGGGACTACGCGGCGCTCGACGGCTTCGAGCCGAAGGGGCTGCGCATCGGGTTACTCGCCGACATGCGCGTCGGTCTTGCGCCGCATCCGGAGGTGCGCGCGGCAGCGGCTGCGGCCGCGCGCGCGCTGGAAGCCGCCGGCGCGCGAGTCGAAGAGATGGTCTCGTTTCTTTCGGCCGAACTGTTCGACGGCATGGGACGTTTCTTCGAGGCGCGCTCGTACCACGATCTTTGCCTGATGCCGCCCGAGAAACAGGCGAAGGTGCTGCCGTTCATCGTCGAGTGGTGCTCGTGGCGGGCGCGCGAGTTCTCCGGCCGCGACGTGATGGCGGCCTACGGCTGCTACGTCGCGCTGCGCGATGCGGCCGTGAGCGCGACCCGCCGCTTCGATTACGTGATCTCGCCGGTCTCGCCGATCCTTCCGTACGAGGCGGAACTGCCCTCGCCGACCAACGATCCCCGGAACGCGATGCCGCACATCGCGTTCACCGTCCCCTGGAACATGTCGGAGCAGCCGGCGGCGTCGGTCAACTGGACGTTCTCGGCCGACGGCCTTCCGATCGGCGTTCAGGTGATCGGCCGGCGCTTCGACGACCTCGGGGTACTTCGCCTCGCGCGCTGGCTGGAAGGGGCGCGCCCGGCCCAGCGTCCCTGGCCCGAGGTCGCGTAGCCGCAGCGCGCCTCAAGGCGCGAACGCCGGCCCGAGCGGCCGCAGCCGCAGGCCCTTGCGCAACCGCTTCCACGGAAACTGCGCGGGATCGGCGAGCGCCGGCCCGGGCGCGGTCGCAACGAGCACCTCCTTCGCGATCGGCTCGAAGTCGGCGCGAAAGTGCACTGAGCTTTTCAGCACGAGGATCCGCTCGCGCTCGGGCTCGATGCCCAAGTGGCGGAACATCTCGCGATCGGCCGCCTGCACCTTGCGCGAGGCGACGGCGACCCGTACCCCCGGCGCGGCGCGGCACCGCAGCAGCGCCATCGGCCCGAGCTGCATGCGAAAGCCCCGGAACATCGGTCCGGTGCAGGTAAAGCGGCCGTCCGCGAGCCGCTCGACCGAGAACTCGCCTTCGAAAGGGGAATCGCCCGGAACGCGCGAGCGGCCACCGAGCGAAAGCGCGAGCGTCGCGCCTTCGCCCGCCTCGTGCGCGCGCCGCGCCGCCTCGGCATCGATGAGCAGGCCGAGCAGCGCCCCGTCCGCGCGCGCGCGAACGAGCGCGGCGAGCATGCCGGTGGTGTCGCCGGCGCCGCCGGCGCCCGGATTGTCCTGGGTGTCCGCGATCACCACCGGCCGGCCCGGCTCCCCGCGCGCGATCGCGCGCGCGACCGCATGCTCGGGCGAGTAAAGCTCGGTCGCAAAATCGGGTTCGGCCTCCGCGACCGCCGCGCGCAGCCTCGCCACCGCCTGCTCGACCGCGCCGCGATCACCGCCGTAGCCGAACACGGTCATGCCGCACTCCTCGAAATCGGCCATCGGAAAGCCCGGCATGAACGAGAGCGTCGCGCCGCTCGCCCGCTCGAGACGCTCCAGTTCCGCATAGAGGCTGCGACAGGGCTCGATCGAGGTGCACTGCGACTGCAGGCCGGTGAGGAAGTCGAGCGTCGCGTACGCCTTCGCCGGCCGCTCGCCCCCCGCGAGCATCGCAAGGAGCAGCCGCGCGGCGCGCGCCCCGGTCGCCGCCATGTCGGTGTGCGGATACGTGCGGTAGCCGACGAGCGCGTCCGCGTGCGCGAGCATCGCGCGCGTGACGTTGCCGTGCAAGTCGAGGCTCGCGACGAGCGGAACGCGCTCGCCGATCACCGCGCGCACGCGCCGCAGCAGCTCGCCCTCGCCGTCGTCGCAGTGCTCGGCGACCATCGCCCCGTGCAGGTCGAGGTACACGCCGTCGACCGGCATCGCCGCCGCAAGGCGCGCGAGCAGCTCGCCGGCGATCCGCTCGTACGCGTCGCGCGTCACGTGCGCCGAGGGGCTCGCGGCGGCCCAGGCGGTACCGACCAGCCGGTGCCCGGCGCGAGCGAGCGTCTCGATCGCCCCTTGCGCCGGGATGTTCGCCCCTTCGAGCGCCGGAAAGATCCGCTCGCCGTAGGCGACGCCGGGCCATCCGCCGCCCGCCTCGAACTGCGCGTAGTCGGCGCGCGCGGGCGCGAACGTGTTCGTCTCGTGCTGAAAACCGCCGATTGCGATGGTGCCCATGGCCTGCTACCCTTCGGTCGCCGAACTGCACGTGGAGGATTCTCCCATGGCTCTCCGATCCCTTCGTCGGGCCGCCGGGACCTGCGCTGCGGCGCTCGTGCTCGCCGGACCGGCGCTCGCGCAGAAGACGCTCGTCGTGGTGCCGCACTCCAACCTCGCGATCCTCGATCCGATCTGGACCACCGCGTACATGAGCCGCAACCACGGCTACATGATCTACGACACGCTGTTCGCGACCGACGAGCAGAACCGCATCCAGCCGCAGATGGTCGAGAGCTGGAAGGTCTCGCCCGACCAGAAGGTCTGGGAGTTTCGCCTGCGTCCGGGGCTCGAGTTCCACGACGGCGCACCGGTGACCGGCGAGGACGTGGTGGCGTCCCTTGCGCGCTGGGGCAAGCGCGACGCGATGGGCGGGGCGCTCATGAACTTCGTCGAGAAAATGGAGGCGACCGGCCGCGACAGCTTCCGCATTACGCTGCGCCAGCCGGTCGGCTTCGTGCTGGAAGCGCTCGGCAAGCCCTCCTCGAACGTGCCTTTCATCATGCCGAAGCGCATCGCCGAGACCCCGCCCGACAAGCAGATCACCGAGTACGTCGGCTCGGGCCCCTACATCTTCGTGCGCGAGGAGTTCAAGCCCGGCGACAAGGCGGTGTACGTGAAGAACCCGAAGTACGTCCCGCGCAAGGAGCCGCCCTCCTGGACCGCGGGCGGCAAGCACGTCTACGTCGATCGCGTCGTCTGGAACCTCGCGCTGCGCGATTACCAAGCGCAGGTGAACGCGCTCGTGAAGGGCGAGATCGACATCCTGGAACTCGTGCCCTTCGAGCACTACGAGTCGCTGCGCAAGGAAAAATCGGTGCAGGTCTTCACGCCGAAGATCGGCCTGCAGTACATGTGCCGCTTCAACCACCTGCACCCGCCGTTCGACAAGGCCGAGATCCGGCGCGCGGCGCTCGCCGCGTTCGCGCAGGAGCCGTTCCTGCGGGCGCAGGTCGGCGTAAAAGAGCTCTACCGCCCCTGCCCGTCGATGTTCACCTGCGGCACGCCGTACGCGAGCGACTTCGGCAGCGACATCCAGTCGAAATCGAACATGCGCATCGCGCAGGACCTGCTCAAGAAATCCGGCTACGACGGAACGCCGGTCGTGATCCTGAAACCGACCGACGTCGCCTCGATCGACAAGCTGCCCGAGGTCGCCGCGCAGCTCCTTCGCCAGGCCGGCTTCAAGGTGGACTTGCAGGCAATGGACTGGCAGACGCTCGTCGCGCGCCGCGCGCGCAAAGATCCGCCGAAGGACGGCGGCTGGAACATGTTCTGCACCGCCTGGGCGATTCCGGACATCTGGACCCCGATCAACAACCAGGCGCTTCCGGCGCGCGGCGCCGAGACGCCCTGGTTCGGCTGGCCGAGCGACCCGAAGCTCGAAGACCTGCGGCGCCAGTTCATGATCGAGCCGGACGAGGCGAAGCGCAAGGAGCTCGCGAAGCAGATCCAGGCGCAGGCGTTCCAGACCGCGACGCACGCGCCGCTCGGCGAATACGTGCAGCCCTACGCCGCGCGCGCGAATATCAAGGGCATCATCGACAACAGCGTCGCCCACGTGTACTGGAACATCCGCAAGGACTGAGGCGCCGGCGCCATCTGCCCCGGCCCCGGCGGCGCGCGCCGCCGGGGCGCGTTTTTTTCGGGCTCACGGGATGATCGCGTACCTCGCTCGGCGGCTGCTCGCGACCGTGCCGGTGGTCGCGGTGGTGGCGGTGTTCGTCTTTCTGCTGTTGCGGCTGACACCGGGCGATCCGGCGGCGATTCTCGCCGGCGACGCGGCGAGCGCGGAGCAGATCGCCGCGATCCGCCGGCATCTGGGGCTCGAGGAGCCGCTGCCCGTGCAGTTCGGCATCTGGCTGTCGCATCTTGCGCGCGGCGACCTCGGCGAGTCGTTCTACTTCAAGGTGAAGGTGACGACCCTGATCGCCCAGCGGCTCGAGCCGACCTTTGCGCTTGCCGCGCTCACGATCCTGCTCGCGGTGCTGATCGCCGTGCCGCTCGGCGTGCTCGCCGCCTGGCGGTTCGGCGGCTGGCTCGACCGCGGGCTGATGGCGTTTTCGGTGCTCGGCTTCTCGCTGCCGGTGTTCGTGCTCGCCTACATCCTCATTTGGCTTTTCTCGCTCAAGCTCGGCTGGCTGCCGGTGCAGGGCTACCGGCGCCTCGCCGAGGGATTCTGGCCGTTCCTGCGGCATCTGCTGCTTCCGGCGCTCACGCTTTCGGGGATCTACGGGGCGCTCATCGCGCGCGTGACGCGCGCCTCGGGGCTCGAAGCGCTCGGCGAGGACTACATCCGCACCGCGCGCGCGAAGGGCCTCGGCGAGCTGCGCGTCGTCGTTCGTCATGCGCTCGCGAACGCCGCGGTGCCGATCGTCACCGTGATCGGCATCGGCATCGCGCTGCTGATCGGCGGTGTGGTGGTGACCGAGTCGGTGTACGCGATTCCGGGCCTCGGGCGGCTCACGGTCGACGCGGTGCTCTCGCGCGACTTTCCGACGATCCAGGGC
>JAOAFL010000077.1 GCA_026416295.1 Burkholderiales bacterium
CAACCTGCTCGCGATGCGGCCGACCGAGGATCGCGCGCGCCGTCTCGACATGATGCGGCGGCTCGTCGTGCAC
Source organism: Burkholderiales bacterium (assembly GCA_026416295.1). Lineage (GTDB taxonomy): Bacteria > Pseudomonadota > Gammaproteobacteria > Burkholderiales > SG8-39 > RBG-16-66-20. The sequence continues at coordinate 74 of JAOAFL010000077.1, forward strand.
CTTGCGCTTTTCGTGCGCGGCAAGCTCGAGGTCGAGCGACTCGGCGAGTTCTGTTGCTCGGCGCGACCGCTGCGCCTAGAATCGCCCGCGAACGAACAAGGAGAACCCGCGCACCATGGCTGAAGTCCGCGGCTGCCATTTCCCCGACGAGCTGCTCTACGACGTCGACAACCACATCTGGTACCAGGAACTGCCCGACGGCAACGTCAGGCTCGGCATGACGAGCGTCGCCACCGCGATGGCCGGGCAACTGGTCGCGTTCACGCCGAAAAAGGTCGGCCGCTCGGTCGAGGCGGGCAAGTCCTGCGCGACGGTGGAGTCCGGCAAATGGGTCGGTCCGGCCAAATCGGCGGTCGCGGGCACCGTGGTCGCGGTCAATGACGCGCTCGTCGCAAAACCGTCGCTCGCGAACGAGGACCCCTACGGCGCGGGCTGGCTCGTGGTGATCAAGCCGGCCGACTGGGCGACGGTCAAGGCGGGCCTTACGCCCGGCTCCCAGGTCGCGCCGAAATACGAGGCGAAGATGGCGGCGGACAACTTCGCCGGCTGCGCGCCGGCGTGCAGGTGACCGAGGCGGCGATGCAGCGCGCGGCGGTCGCCGAAATGAACCTGCAGGAGCTGCAGTCGCGCGCGCTGCGCGCCTCGGGGCTGCTCAAGGCGATGTCGAACCCGGTGCGGCTCATCATCCTCTGCCAGCTCGCTGAAGGCGAGAAATCGGTCGGGGAGCTGGAGCGCGTCGTGGACGTGAGCCAGTCGGCGCTGTCGCAGCACCTTGCGCTGCTGCGCCAACGCGGGATCGTCAGATTCCGGCGCGAGGGCCAGACGATCTACTACGCGCTCGCCGGCCCCGAGGCGCCGACGCTGCTCGCCGCGCTCTACGCCGTCTATTGCAGCAACATCCGCGGCGCGCGCGCACCGCGCGCACGCCGCAGGCCGGCCTAGTCGGCCGGTTTCGGCACCGGCGGCGAAAGGCAGCCGACCAGCCGCTCGATCCGGAAGCGGTTGAATTCGTTCCAGGCGGCGACGACGCGGTCCTCGGCTTGCGCGTCGCCGCTCTTTTCCGCCGCATAGACCGCATCGAGCAGTGCGGCGAGCGGCTCGGCGAGCTCCCTCGTTCGCGTATCGCCCGGCGTCCAGCCGATGCGCATGCCGGCCTTGCGGAACGCCTCGGCGTCGGGCGCGCGCTGCGCGAGTTCGCGCAGCTTCGCGAGCCGCGCGATGTCCTCGCGCAGGAGCTGGGCGCGAAAGAGGCTCGTTTCCGCGGCGGCGAGCCGCTCAAGTTCGGCGATGAGCCGCATCGTTGCGCTCCGAAAGTATGCCGCGGATGAAGGCGATCGCGGCGGCGAGCACCGGCTCGCGCGCCTGGTGCAGCGGATAGTGCGCGCAGCCCGGAATGCGAAGGACGCGGAGCCGTCCGGGGAGCAGCCGCGCGAGCGCGGCGATCTGCGCCTCGGAGAAGAATTCGTCGTCCTCGCCCTGGATCGCGAGCACCGGCACGCGCACGCGCCCGACATAGGGTTCGAGCCCCCAGCCGGCCCCCGGCCCTTCGGCGGTCCAGACCTCGACCAGGCGCGCGAACAGCGCGTCGGTCTTTTCGCCATGGTGGCGGAAAAGCCTCGCGCGCAGGTCGCCTCGTTCGAATTCCTCGATCTGCCGCCGGATCGCGGCAAGCGTCCGAGCCTCGCGAAAGAGGTGCGGCGAGAGCGCGATCACGCCGCGCACGCGCTCGGGGTGTTCGCCGGCGCAGGCGAGCGCGATCGAGGCGCCGTCCGATTGCCCGACGAGGATTGCTTCGCGCACTCCGGTCTGTTCGAGCACCTCGGGCAGCGACACGAGCGCCTCTTCGAGGAGATAGCGGCGCGAGTAAGGCGGCGCGAGCGGCTCGGATTCGCCCGAGCCCCAGCGGTCGTAGACGAGCGCGCCGCAGCCGGTCGCGCGCGAAAGCCGCTCGGGAACGTCGCGCCAGAGCCGCGCGCTGCCGAGCGCATCGTGCAGGAAAACGAGCGTCGGCGCGCGCTCCGGGCCGGGGCCGCGCCAGTGCCCGCGCAGCGTTCGCCCCGCCGCGCGCAGATCGCGCTGCGCGAGCGCCTGCTCGATCGCCTCCCGAAAGTCGGCGGGCGTAAGCCCCACCAGCTCGCACGCCGAGCGCGCAAAGAACGCCTCCACCGCTTCGCCGGCCTGCGCTGCCGCGACACCGCGAAGCGCCGCCTCGAGGTCGTACACCGCGCGCGGCGGGCTGACGAAAAAGTCGCCGGTGACGAGCGCTTCCCGGATGCGCCGGCCCGGCCCTTCGAGCCGCAGGTCGGCGCGCACGGTCCCGCCGCGGCGAAAGAGGGTTGCCGATACCTGCGGGGCCTCGCTCCCCGGCGCATCGAGCAGGCCCACGAACGCCTCGGTGCCGAACTGCTCTTCGAGCAGCCGCTCGGCGAGCCGCTCCTCGTACTCGGTCGCCTCGGCCCACTCGGGCGCAAGGCCGAGTTCTTCGCGAAAGCCTTCGAGCAGGGCCGCCTGGACCTCCTCGATCGCCGGCCGGCGTCCCATCGCCTCGGCGAGGGTGACGACGCGCCGGCGCGCGTCGTCCAGCTCCCGGCGCGCGAGCTTTTCCACCGGCACGCGCAGCACCTCGATCATGCGCGCCGGGTCGAAGTCGACGAGGAGCGTTCCCTGGAAGAAGAGCGTTCCGCCCTCGACGAGCCCGCCGGTGCCGCTTACCTTGCGGCCGCCGATCTCGATGTCGTTGCGCGGGCGGAATTCGGCGGCGACCCCGAGGCGGCGAAGCCCGGCGGCTGCGGCGCGGCAGAGGCGCGCGGCGGCCGAGCCGAGATCGCCTCCGACGGCACCGCGCGGTAGCACCAGTTCCCAGCCGAGCACGCCCTCGTCGAGGTAAAGGCCGCCGCCGCCGGTGATGCGGCGACCCACTTCGATTCCGTGCCGCGCGCAGTACTCGAGCCGCACCTCGTGCGAGAGCATCTGGTGCAGCCCGACGAGCGCCGAGGGTCGAAAGCGAAGGAACCGGATCGTGTCGGGGATGCGGCGCGCCGCATGCGCCTCGACGAGCGCCTGATCGAACGCGACGTTCGCGCGGCCGCCGCGCATTCCGGTGTCGATCACCCGCACCGGGCGGCGGCCTTGCGGCGCTGGCGCGTTCATCGGCGCGCGCCTAGAACGTGCCCGGGTAGGCGCCGCCGTCGATGAGCAGGTTCTGGCCGGTGATGTAGCCGGCGTGGCTGCTCGCGAGGAACGCGCAGGCCGCGCCGAACTCCTCGATCGTACCGAAGCGCTTCGCCGGGATCGCCTGCTCGAGCGCCGCCTTCACTTCCTCCGGCGTCCTGCCCTGGCGGCGCGCGTTGAATTCGGTGTTCTGCCTCAGCCGGTCGGTCCAGAAGCGGCCGGGCAGGAGGTTGTTGATCGTGACGTTGTGCTGCGCGACCTGGCGCGCAAGGCCCGCGACGAACCCGGTGAGCCCCGAGCGCGCGCCGTTCGAGAGCCCGAGTTCGGCGATCGGCATCTTCACCGCGCCGGAGGTGATGTTGACGATGCGGCCGAAGCGGCGCCGGATCATGCCGTCGAGCGTCGCGCGGATCATCTCGATCGGCGCGAGCATGTTGGCGTCCAGGGCCTTCAGCCAGTCCTCCCGCGTCCAGTCGCGAAAATCGCCCGGCGGCGGCCCGCCGGCGTTGTTCACGAGGATGTCCGGCTCGGGGCACGCCGCGAGCGCCGCCGCACGGCCCTCCGGGGTGGCGATGTCGCCGGCGACCGCGGTCACCGAGACGCCGGTCGCGCGGCGGATTTCGTCGGCGGTCGCCTCGAGCGCCTCGCGCCCGCGCGCGGTGATGACGAGATTCGCGCCCTCGCGCGCGAGCGCCATCGCGCAGCCCTTGCCGAGGCCCTTCGAGGCCGCGCAGACGAGCGCCGTCTTTCCGCGGATTCCGAGGTCCATCGCGATGCCTCCTAGCGTCGCTTGCCGAGGATCGAGCCGAGCACGCCGCGCAGCACCTGCCGGCCGATTTCCGAGCCGATCTGGCGCGCGGCGCTGTGCGCGACCGACTCGAGGATCCCCCTCGACTGGCGACCGCCGCGCGGGCCGGTGCGCCCGAAGAGCAGGTCGCGGACCGCGCCGAGCGCCGAGGGCGCCTGCGCGTCGGCTGCGCGCCCTTTCAACTTCTCGTAGGCCGACTCGCGGTCGACCGGCTGGTCGTATTTGCCCGCAAGCGGCGAGGACGCAAGGAGCGCGCGGCGCTCGGCCTCGGAGATCGGGCCGAGGTGACTTGCCGGCGGCACGACGAGCGCGCGCTCGACCACGTTCGGCCTGCCCTTTTCGTCGAGGAAGGAGACGAGCGCCTCGCCGACCGCAAGCTCCGTGATCGCGCGCTCGACATCGAGGCGGGGGTTCGCGCGCAAAGTGCTCGCCGCCGACTTCACCGCCTTCTGGTCGCGGGGGGTGAAGGCGCGCAGCGCGTGCTGCACGCGGTTACCGAGCTGCCCGAGCACCGACTCCGGGATGTCGAGCGGGTTCTGGGTGACGAAATAGACGCCGACGCCCTTCGAGCGGATGAGCCGCACCACCTGCTCGATCTTCTCGAGAAGCGCCTTCGGCGCCTCGTCGAACAGAAGGTGCGCCTCGTCGAAGAAGAAGACGAGCTTCGGCTTCTCCGGGTCGCCGACTTCCGGCAGGTTCTCGAAGAGCTCCGCGAGCATCCACAGCAGGAACGTGCTGTAGAGCTTCGGCGAATTCATCAGCCGGTCGGCGGCGAGGATGTTGACCGTTCCGCGGCCGCCCACGGTGCGCATGAGGTCCGCGATCTCCAGCATCGGTTCGCCGAAGAAGCGGTCGGCGCCCTGGTTTTCGAGCGCAAGAAGCGCCCTCTGGATCGCGCCGATCGAGGCGGCGGAGATGTTCCCGTACTGCGTGGTGAACTGCGCGGCGTTCTCGCCGACGTGCTGCAGCATCGCGCGCAGGTCCTTGAGATCGAGGAGCAGCAGCCCGGAGTCGTCGGCGATCCGGAAGACGAGATTTAGCACGCCCTCCTGCACCTCGTTGAGGCCGAGCATCCGCGCAAGAAGGAGCGGCCCCATGTCGGAGACGGTCGCGCGCACCGGGTGCCCATGCTCGCCGAAGACGTCCCAGAAGACGACCGGACACGCCTCCCAGCGCGGCTCGATCTGCAGCGCCTTGAAGCGCTCGACGACCTTCGGGTTCGCGCCCCCTGCTTTGGCAAGACCCGAGAGGTCGCCCTTGATGTCGGCCATGAAGACGGGAACGCCGATCGCCGAGAACGCGTGCGCCATCGTCTGCAGCGTCACCGTCTTTCCGGTGCCGGTCGCGCCGGCGACCAGGCCGTGGCGGTTGGCGAGCGCCGGAAGCAGGCAAAGCGCGGTCTTTCCCGCCTTGGCGATCAGAAGCGGCTCGGCCATGGGCATTAAAATTATGGCATGGCGGGTCACAGCAAGTGGGCGAACATCAAGCACCGCAAGGCCGCGGCCGACGCGAAAAAAGGCCGGATCTTCACGCGGCTCATCCGCGAGATCACGGTGGCGGCACGGCTCGGCGGCGGCGACCCGGGCGCGAACCCGCGCCTTCGGCTCGCGCTCGAAAAGGCGCGCGACGCGAACCTTTCGAAGGACGCGATCCAGCGCGCGATCCAGCGCGGCACCGGCGAGCTCGAAGGCGCAGCCTACGAGGAGGTGCGCTACGAGGGCTACGGGCCGGCGGGCGCGGCGGTGATGGTGGACTGCCTCACCGACAACCGCACGCGCACGGTCGCCGAGGTGCGCCATGCATTCACGAAGAACGGCGGCAACCTCGGCGCCGACGGCTCGGTCGCGTATCTCTTCCGGCACTGCGGGCAGTTCGTCTTCGCGCCCGGAACGCCGGAAGACAGGGTGATGGAGGCGGCGATCGAGGCCGGCGCCGACGATGTCGTCACGAACGACGACGGCTCGATCGAGGTGGTCTGCGCGCCGGCCGAGTTCGAAAAAGTGAAGGCGGCGCTGGAAAAATCGGGCCTCAAGCCAGAACTCGCCGAGATCACGATGAAGCCGCAGAGCGAGGTGACGCTCGCGGGCGAGGAGGCGGTGCGCATGCGGCGGCTGCTCGAGGCGCTCGAGGCGCTCGACGACGTGCAGAACGTCTACACCACCGCCGCGCTCGAGGCGGCGTGAGAGTCCTCGGGATCGACCCGGGACTGCGAGCGACCGGTTTCGGCGTCATCGAGCGCGCGGGCGGGCGGCTGCGCTACCTTGCGAGCGGCACGGTGCGCTCGGGGACAGGCGACCTCGCCGCGCGGCTGAAGGTCCTGCTCGAGGAACTCGGCGAGGTCATCCGGCGCGCCAATCCGACCGAGGTCGCGATCGAGAAGGTCTTCGTCAACGCGAACCCGCAATCGACCCTCGCGCTCGGTCAGGCGCGCGGCACCGCGATCTGCGCCGCGGTGCTCGCCGGGCTGCCGGTCGCCGAGTACACCGCGCTCCAGGTCAAGCAGGCGGTGGTCGGAAACGGCCACGCCTCGAAGGCGCAGGTGCAGCACATGGTGAAGCGGCTGCTCGCGCTGCCGGGCGACCCGAGCCCGGATGCGGCGGATGCGCTCGCCTGCGCGATCTGTCACGCGCACGGCGCAGGGCGCGGCCGCTATACGCTGCGCGGGCGCAGGCTGCGCCGCGGCCGGCTGCTGTGAGCGGCGCAACCCGCGGAAAACGCCGATGAGAAACCGCACGCCGCAGCAGGCGCCGGGCTCGATCGAGGCGAGGAAGGAGCGCCGTCGGTGATCGGACGGCTGAGCGGCCGGCTCGCCGCGAAGCACCCGCCGCAGGTGCTGGTCGAGGTGGGCGGCGTCGCCTACGAGGTGGACGTGCCGATGAGCACGTTCTATGCGCTGCCGGCGACCGGCGAGCCGGTGACGCTGCATACGCACCTCGTCGTGCGCGAGGACGCGCACCAGCTCTACGGCTTCGCGACGCTCGAGGAGCGCGCGGCGTTTCGCGAACTCATCCGCATCTCGGGGATCGGCGTGCGCACGGCGCTTGCGGTGCTCTCGGGGCTGTCGGTCGCGGAGCTTGCGCAGGCGGTCGCGCTCCAGGAGCCGGCGCGGCTCACGAGAATCCCCGGGATCGGCAAGAAGACCGCCGAGCGGCTCCTGCTCGAGCTGAAAGGCCGGCTCGCGGAGGCGCTTCCCGCGCCGACCGAGGCCGCCGGCGAGGGCGCGGGCGACATCCTCAACGCGCTCGTCGCGCTCGGCTACAGCGAAAGGGAGGCGCGCGCGGCGATGAAAGCGCTGCCCGCCGGCGTCGGCGTCGCCGAGGGGATTCGCCAGGCGTTGAAGGCGCTCGCGCGCGGCTGAAGCCGCCGCGCGCGTTTGACCCCCCTGTGGCCGGGCCCTAGAATCGTCTGCCCAAATTCCTGACCAGGCCGGTGGCCGACACCTTCAACGTCCACGAGGCGAAGACGCACCTCTCGGAGCTGCTCGAACGCGCCCGGGCCGGCGAGGAGATCGTGATCGCGAAGGCGAACCGCCCGATCGCGAAACTCGTGCCGATCGCGCCCCGGCCGAGAGCGCGCGTTGCGGGGCTGAACGCAGGCGCGATCACGTATATCGCCGAGGACTTCGACGCGCCGCTCCCGGACGAATTCTGGGAGGGGCGGCCGGACGATTCCCTCAACGTCTGGATCCGGGAGCAGGCGCGGCGGCGGCGCAAGGCCGCGGGACGGCGACGCGCGACGGCAAGGCGGGCGCCGCGGCGCGCCGCGCGCAGGTAGCCGCGTGCGCGTGCTGCTCGACAGCCACGCGTTCCTCTGGTGGGACCACGCGCCGGCGCGTCTGTCGGCGCGGGCGCGCTCCGCGATCCGCGCGATCGGCAACGAGGTGTTCGCGAGCGTCGCCAGTCTGTGGGAGCTGCAGATCAAGCGCGTGCGCGGCAAGCTGCATCTCGCGCGGCCGCTCGCGCAGATGCTGCGCATCCACGAGGAGCGCAATGCGTTCCGGCTTCTCAGCGTCACGCCGGCGCATCTGTGGGCCCTGGAGAACCTGAAGGCCACGCGCGGGGATCCGTTCGATCTCATGCTGCTTGCGCAGGCGACAGCCGAGCGCCTCGCCCTGGTGAGCCGCGACGCGGCGCTGCGCGGCCACGGCGTCGAGATCATCTGGTGATCGAGACCGACCGCCTGATCTCGGCCGCACCGCTCGCGGGCGAAGAGGAGCGGATCGAGCGCACGCTGCGGCCTGCGACGCTCGCGGAATACATCGGCCAGGAGAAGATCCGCCGCCAGCTCGAGATCTTCATCCGCGCGGCGCGCGAGCGGCGCGAAGCGCTCGATCACGTGCTCCTTTTCGGCCCGCCGGGGCTCGGCAAGACGACGCTCGCGCACATCGTCGCGCGCGAGCTGGGCGTCAACCTGCGCCAGACCTCGGGACCCGTTCTCGAGCGCGCGGGCGACCTCGCGGCGATGCTCACCAACCTCGAGCCGCGCGACGTGCTCTTCATCGACGAGATCCACCGCCTGTCGCCGGTCGTCGAGGAGATCCTCTATCCGGCGCTCGAAGACTACAAGCTCGACATCATGATCGGCGAGGGACCGGCGGCGCGTTCGATCAAGCTGGATCTGCCGCCCTTCACGCTGGTCGGCGCGACCACGCGCGCCGGCATGCTGACCAATCCGCTTCGCGACCGCTTCGGCATCGTCGCGCGCCTGGAGTTCTACGACGAGACGGCGCTCGCCGCGATCGTGCGCCGCTCGGCCGGGCTGCTCGCGGTGCCGATCGAGGAGGCGGGCGCCGCCGAGATCGCGCGCCGCGCGCGCGGCACGCCGCGCATCGCGAACCGGCTCCTGCGCCGCGTGCGCGACTATGCGCAAGTGAAGGCCGACGGACGGGTGACGAAGGCGGTGGCCGAGGCCGCGCTCGCGATGCTCGAGGTCGACCCGCTGGGGCTGGATGTCATGGACCGCAAGCTCCTTCTTGCGGTGATCGAGAAGTTCTCGGGCGGCCCGGTCGGTCTGGAGAACCTCGCGCACGCGATCGGCGAGGAGGCCGACACGATCGAGGACGTGATCGAGCCCTACCTCATTCAGTCCGGGTACCTGCAGCGCACGCCGCGCGGGCGCGTCGCGACCGTGTCCGCCTACCGCCACTTCGGCTTGGCGGCGCCGGCGCGCCAGCGCGACCTGCTTGCCGAGGGCGACGGCGCCTGAGCCGCGGGGTGCGGCGCGGCGCGTGGGCTACAATCGACCGGTGCGGCAGGCGCCCGGCGCGCAGACCGAATTCGCCTGGCAGGTACGGGTCTACTACGAGGACACCGACCGCGGCGGCGTCGTCTATTACGCGAATTACCTGCGGTTCTTCGAGCGCGCGCGCACCGAGTGGCTGCGCGCGCTCGGCGTCGAGCACGAGCGCCTGGCGAGCGCCGAGGGCCGCGGCTTCGTCGTCGCGCGCGCCGAAATCGATTTCCGGGTCGGCGCGCGCCTGGACGACCTGCTCACCGTCACGGTGCGGCCGCTCGAAGTGCAGCGCGCTTCGCTCTGGCTCGGGCAGCAGGCGCGGCGCGCCGACGGGCGCGTGTGCGCCGAGGCGCGCATTCGCGTCGCGTGCGTGCGCCTGCGCGACATGCGGCCGCAGCCGCTTCCGGCGGCGCTGCGCGCGGAGCTCGGCGCATGACGGTCACGCAGGAGTACGACCTCTGGTCGCTCGTCGTCGGCGCCTCGCCGGTGATCAAGGGCGTGATGCTGCTCCTGGTCGCCGTTTCGTTCATGTCCTGGACGTTCATCTTCCGCAAGTGGTTCGCGATCCGGCGCGCGCGCGAGCAGACCGACCGGTTCGAGCGCGAATTCTGGAGCGGCAACGACCTCGCCGCGCTCTACCAGGGCGCGGTGAACGCGCGCCACACGATCGGGAGCCTGGAGCGCATCTTCGAGGCGGGCTACCGCGAGTTCGCGAAGCTGCGCGGCCAGCGCGGCGCCGACGCCGCGATGCTCGTCGACGGCGCGCGCCGCGCGATGCGCGCGACCTTCCAGCGCGAGATGGACTATCTCGAACGGCATCTCGCGTTTCTCGCCTCGACCGGCTCGGTGAGCCCCTACGTCGGCCTGTTCGGCACGGTCTGGGGGATCATGCACGCGTTCCGCAGCCTCGCGAGCGTGCAGCAGGCCACCCTCGCGCAGGTCGCCCCCGGTATCGCCGAGGCGCTGATCGCCACCGCGATCGGGCTCTTTGCCGCGATCCCGGCGGTGGTCGCCTACAACCGCTTCTCGCACGACATCGACCGCCTCGCGATCCGCTTCGAGAGCTTCATGGAGGAGTTCTCGAACGTGCTGCAGCGCCAGGCGGCGCTGCGCTAGGATCGATGGCGCGGCTGCACTCGCGTCGCGCGCCGATGCACGAGATCAACGTCGTGCCCTACGCCGACGTGATGATCGTGCTGCTCGTCATCTTCATGGTCACCGCGCCGCTCGCGGTGCCGGGCGTGATCGAGCTGCCGTCGGTCGAGCGGGCACCGACAGCGAAGCCCGTGCCGATCGAGATCCTGATCGCGGAGGGCGGCGCGCTCGCGCTGCGCGAGCGCGACGCCGCCGGGCGCGTCGTCGCCGAGCGGCCGATCGCGCGCGAGGACCTCCCCCGCCTCGTAAAAGACCCGAAGACGCCGGTGCTCGTCGCCGGCGACCGCAACGTGAAGTACGAGGCGGTGATCGCGCTGCTAGACGAGCTGCGCGCGCACGGCGTCGAGCGCGTGGGGCTGCAGGTGAAGCCGCGGCGATGAGCGCGGCGGCGCTCGAGGCGCGCAAGGAGCCGGGCGCGCTCGCCTCGGCGCTGCTCGCCGCGCTGGTGCACGCGGCGCTCTTCGCGCTGCTCGTCTTCGGCGTCCGCTGGCAGAACCCGCCGCCCGAGCCGGTGCTCGTCGAGCTCTGGGCCGCGCCGCCGGATCCGGCGCCGGCGCCGAAGGCGGAGCCGCCCCCGCCGCCGAGCGCGGAACCTGCGCCGGCGCCGACCGCGGCGCCGCGCATCGAACGGCCGGACATCGAACTGAAGGCGCCGTCGCCCAAGCCGAAGCCCGAGCCGGCGAAGCCGCTCGCCCCGCCGCAGGCGCAGAAAGCGCCGCCGAAGGCCGACGCCACGAAGACGCCGTCGCCCGAGGACGACGCGCGCCGGCGGCTGCAGGAGGAACTTCTGCGCGAGCAGCAGGCGCTCGCGGCAGAGCGCGAGCGCGCGGCGCTGCGCGAGAATCTCGCGCGCGAGGCGGCGGCCGCGAACGCGCGCGCGCTCGCCGCCTGGATCGAGCGCATCCGCGCCAAGATCCGCGGCAACATCCTGCTGCCGCCGGACCTGAAGGGCAATCCCGAGGCGATCTTCGACGTCGTGCAGCTGCCCACCGGCGAAGTGCTGTCGGTGAGGCTGCGCAAGTCGAGCGGGCACGCGGGGTACGATCAGGCGGTCGAGCGCGCGATCCTGAAATCCTCGCCGCTGCCGAGGCCCGATCGGCCGGAGCTTTTCCAGCGCGAACTCGAGCTGCGGTTCCGTCCGCTCGAGCGCTGAGGCGATGCGCTTTGCCCCTATAATTCGGCGCGCATGCGCAGGCTCGCCGCCGCCCTGGCTCTCGCGGTCGCCCCGTTCCTCGCCAGCGCGCAGCTCGCGATCGAGATCACCGGCGCCGGCGCGCAGCGCATTCCGATCGCGGTGGCCCCGTTCGCCGGCGAGGCGGCGCTCGGTGTCGGCGTGAGCGCGATCGTGCGCGCGGACCTCGAACGCAGCGGCCTGTTCCGCGTGCTGCAGCTTCCGCCGCTAGCGCCCGTGCCGAGCGAAGCGAGCCCGGTGAACTACGCCGAGTGGCGCTCGCGGCTCGCCGACGCGCTCGTGGTCGGCTCTGCGGCGCTGCGCGCCGACGGCCGCTACGAGGTGCGCTTCAAGCTGCACGACGTGGTGAAGGGCGCGGACCTCTCGGGCGTCGCCTATACGCTCGCACGCGAACAGGTGCGCGCGACCGCCCACCGCATCGCCGACTACGTCTACGAGAAACTCACCGGCACGCGCGGCGTCTTCTCGACCCGAATCGCCTACGTCGTGAAGCGCGCCGAGCGCTACGAGCTGCGCATCGCGGACGCCGACGGCGCGGGCGAGGAGACGGCGCTCGCCTCGCTCGAGCCGATCATCTCGCCGGCGTGGTCGCCCGACGGGCGACGGCTCGCGTACGTCTCGTTCGAGAACAAGAAGCCGGTGATCTACGTGCACTCGCTCGCCGACGGCCGCCGTCAGGTGGCGGCCAATTTCCGCGGCTCCAACTCCGCGCCCGCCTGGTCGCCCGACGGCACGCGGCTCGCGGTCGCGCTTTCGCGCGACGGCGGCACGCAGCTCTACCTCATCAACCCCGACGGCAGCGGCCTGCGGCGGCTGACCCATTCGAACGCGGTCGACACGGAACCGGCGTTCGCTCCCGACGGTCAGACGATCTACTTCACCTCCGACCGCGGCGGCAGCCCGCAGATCTACCGCATGCCGGTCGCCGGAGGAGAAGCGCAGCGGGTGACCTTCGAGGGGGCCTACAACGTTTCGCCGCGCGTGAGCCCGGACGGCCGGCAGCTCGCGTTCGTCACGCGCACGAACGGGCGCTTTCAGCTCGCGGTGATGGACCTCGCGACCCGCCAGATGCAGGTGCTCACCGACAGCGAGCGGGACGAATCGCCGAGCTTCGCGCCGAACGGCCGCATGATCCTGTTCGCGACCGTGATCGGTGGGCGCGGGGTGCTCGCGGCGGTGTCGGCCGACGGACGCGTCAGGCAGCGGCTTTCGGTCGCCGCGGGCGACGTGCGCGAGCCGGCGTGGGGGCCGTTTACGAACTGAACGCAAAGGAGCGAACGCCATGAGAGTCTTCGTCCTCGCCGCCGCAGCGCTCGCGGCCGCGCTCGCCGGCTGCCGCAGCACGCCGGAAGAACAGTCGCCTGCGGCGGTCGAGGAGCGCCAGCCCGCGGCGGTCGCCGCCCCGACGCCGGCGCCCGCGGCAAAGCCGCAGCCGGTGAAGCCGGGCGAGATCGCGCGCGTGGACCTCACCGCCGGGAAACCCGCCGCGGCGCCGAGCCCGCTCAAGGACCCGGCGAACATCCTTTCGCGTCGCTCGATCTACTTCGACTACGACCGCTACGAGGTGAAGGAGGAGTACCGCCCGATCGTCGAGGCGCACGCGAAGTACCTGCGCGAAAACCCGGAGGCGAAGGTGCTCATCCAGGGCAACGCCGACGAGCGCGGCAGCCGGGAGTACAACATCGGTCTCGGCCAGCGCCGCTCGGATGCCGTGAAGCGCATGCTGATCCTGCTCGGGGCGCGCGAGGCGCAGATCGAATCGGTGAGCCTCGGCGAGGAAAAGCCGGTCTGCACCGAATCGAACGAGGCGTGCTGGGCAAAAAACCGGCGCGGCGACATCCTGTATCAGGGCGAGTACTGAGGTGCGCGCACGGTCCTGCGTCGCCGCCGCGATCGCCTGCGCCGCGCTTGCCGGCCCGGCCGCGGCGCAAGGCCTGTTCGACGACAACGTCGCCCGCCAGCGAATCGCCGAGCTGCGCAAGCAGGTCGAGGCGGCGCACAAGGCGTTCGAGGAGCGGCTGGCGAGGATCGAGGAGCGCGTCGGCCGGGCCGAGGACCGCTCGGTGCTCGTCGACCTCGCCGCGCAGATCGAGGCGCTGCGCGCCGAGATCGCCCGGCTGCGCGGCCAGCTCGAGGTGGTGCAGTACCAGATCGAGACCGCGGACAAGCGCGGCAAAGACCTCTACCTCGACATCGACACGCGGCTGAGAAAGCTCGAACAGGTGCGCGAGCAGGCCGCCGCGCAGGCGGAAAAGCCGCCGGTGGAGGCCGGCCCGACGGCCGCCGAAACGAGGGTCTACGAGGCGGCGCTCAACCAGTTCAAGCTCGGCAACTACGCGCTCGCGATTTCCGCCTTCCAGGGCTTTCTCGTCGCGTACCCGAACTCGAAGCTCGCCCCTTCCGCGCAGTACTGGATCGGCAACGCGTACGCGGCGCAGAACGATCACAAGCAGGCGATCGCGGCGCACCAGAAGGTGCTGTCGGCCTGGCCGAACGACGCGCGCGCCGCCGATGCGATGCTGAACATCGCCACCGCGCAGGAGGCGCTCGGCGACCGGCGCGCGGCGCAGAAGACGCTGCAGGACCTGGTCGCGCGCTACCCCGAGAGCGCGGCCGCCGCAAGCGCCCGCCAGCGCCTGCAGGCGCTCGCCAAACTGCCCCCGGCGAAACGCTGAAGCGCGCGGTCGTCCTGCTCTCCGGCGGCCTCGATTCCGCGACCACGCTCGCTTGGGCACGGCGCGAGGGCTACGCGTGCTGGTGTCTGTCGGTCGACTACGGGCAGCGGCACCGCGCGGAACTGGCGGCGGCGGCGCGCGTCGCGGCGCGGCTCGGAGCGCGCGAGCACCGCATCCTGCGGCTCGATCTCGCGCAGTTCGGCGGCTCGGCGCTCACCGACCGTGCGATCCCGGTGCCGGTCGCCGGCCGGCAGGCGGGCATTCCGGCGACCTACGTGCCGGCGCGCAATACGGTGCTGCTTTCGCTCGCGCTCGCGTGGGCCGAGGTGCTCGGCGCGCGGCACCTCTTCATCGGCGCGAACGCGGTCGACTACTCCGGCTACCCGGACTGTCGGCCCGAGTACCTGCGCGCGTTCGAAGCGATGGCGAACCTCGCCACCAAGGCGGCGGTGGAGGGAACCCGCATCGAGGTGCGCGCGCCGCTCGTCGATCTGCCGAAGGCCGAGATCGTGCGGCTCGCGGTCGCGCTCGGCGTCGATCCGGCCGAGACCGTGAGCTGCTATCAGGCCGACGCCGACGGCGGCGCCTGCGGGTGCTGCGACGCCTGCCGCATCCGCAGGAAGGGTTTCGCCGACGCAGGCATCGCGGATCCGACCCGCTATGCGCACGCCCGCGCTGGCGAATGAACGGTGGCGGCTGCTAGAATTCGCGCCTTCGCGCAAGCGTGCGGTCGGGTCGTTAGCTCAGCTGGTAGAGCAGCGGACTTTTAATCCGTTGGTCGGCGGTTCGAATCCGCCACGACCTACCAAAAGCCTGCACGACCGGCAAACCGCAGGTCGCGCCGCGGCCCGCGCCGGCGCCCGGGGCGAGCGCCCCGGCGCACCTCGTTTCGCGATGAAAGCGATCGTCGCCGACGAACCGTTGCCCGCCTCGGACCCGCGCTCGCTCGTGGACGCCGAGGTGCCGGAGCCGCCCGCGCCCGTCGGGCACGATCTGCTCGTTCGCGTCGAGGCGGTGTCGGTCAACCCGGTGGACGCCAAGATGCGCATGCTCGCGGTACCGGGCGCAAAGCCCGGGCGCCGGATCCTCGGCTACGACGCCGCCGGCGTCGTCGAGGCGGTCGGCGACAAGGCGACGCTGTTTCGCCCGGGCGACGAGGTCTATTACGCCGGTGCGCGCGAGCGTCCGGGCAGCAACGCCGAGCGCCAGCTCGTCGATGAGCGCATCGTCGGGCGCAAGCCGGCGACCCTCGATTTTGCGCACGCGGCGGCGTTGCCGCTCGCGACGATCACGGCGTACGAGGCGCTCGTCGATCGCCTGGGCGTCGATCCGGTGGGCGGCCACGCCGGCGCGCGCCTGCTCGTCATCGGCGGCGCGGGCGGCGTCGGCTCGATGGCGATCCAGATCGGGCGGCGTCTCGGGCTGGAAGTGATCGCGACCGCCTCGCGACCGGAATCCCGGCGCTGGTGCCGCGCGCTCGGCGCCGCGCGGGTGATCGACCACCGCCGGCCGCTCGCCGAAGGGCTGACGGCGATCGGCGTCCCCGAGGTCGACTACGCGCTCGTCTGCAGCGACCTCGACCAGTACTGGCCGCAGCTTGCCGACATCGTCAGGCCGCTCGGCTCGATCTGCTCGATCGTGCGCAACGAGCGGCCGGCCGATATCCTCGCGCTGCAGCGCAAGAGCCTGCGCTTTGCCTGGGAGGGGATGTTCGCGCGCGCAAGTTTCGGCACGCCGGACATGATCGAGCAGCACCGGCTGCTCTGCCGCGTCGCCGACTGGGTCGACGCGGGCGACATCCGCTCGCCGCTCACCGAGCGCCTGAGCCCGATCAACGCGGCGAACCTGCGCGCGGCGCACGCGCGCGTCGAGTCGAAGACGATGATCGGCAAGCTCGTGCTCGCGGGCTGGTAGCGCGCTACTCGCGCAGCCGCTGGATCTTCTCGACCTCGGGAATGCGGCGCAGCGCGCGCATCACGCGCGCGAGATGCCGCCGGTTGGCGACCTCCAGCACGAACAGCATCGTGGTGTAGACGGCGCGGTCCTCGTCGGTGCTGATCGAATCGATGTTCGAGCCCGCCTCGGCGATCGCCGAGGCGACCTTGGCGAGCACGCCGCGCTGGTTGGCGACCGTCACCCGGATCGCGCTCGGGAACATGCGGGTCGTTTCCGGATCCCATTCGACGTCGATCCACAGCTCGGGCTCGGCGCGGCGCGAGCGCGCGATGCCGCGGCAGTCGGCCGCGTGCACGACGAGCCCCTGCCCCTTCTTCATCGAGCCGACGATCGCATCGCCCGGGATCGGTCGGCAGCAGCTCGCGAGCTGCACGGCCATGCCTTCGGTGCCGCGGATGACGATCTGCGCCGCGCGCCCGAGCGGCTTCGGCTCGGCGTCCGCGCGCATCACCAGCCGGCGCGCGACCACCGCCGCGAGCTGCTTGCCGAGCCCGATGTCGGCGAGCAGCTCGCGCCGGCTGCGCCCGACGGTCTCGCGCACCACGCGCTCCCAGCGCGCCTCGTCGATGTCGGCGAGCGCGACGCCGTAGCCGCGCAGCGCCTGCTCGAGCAGCCGCTCGCCGAGCGCGGCCGACTCTTCGTACTGCATGGTCTTCAGGAAGTGACGGATGTTGGAGCGCGCCTTCGCGGTACGCACGTACTGCAGCCAGGCAGGGTTGGGCTTCGCGTAGCCGGTGGTGATGATCTCGACGCGGTCGCCGCTGCGCAGCTCGGTCCGCAGCGGCACGAGCTCGCCGTTCACCTTCGCCGCGACGCAGCGGTTGCCGATGTCGGTGTGCACCGCGTAGGCGAAATCGACCGCGGTCGCACCGCGCGGCAGCGAAAGGATGCGGCCCTTCGGCGTGAACACGTACACCTCGTCGGGGAACAAGTCGAACTTGACGTGCTCGAGGAACTCGTGCGAATCGCCCGACCGGCTCTGGATTTCGAGCAACGACTGCAGCCACTGGTGGGTCTTCTTCTGCAGCTCCGAGAGCGAGGCGTCGTCCTCCTTGTACATCCAGTGCGACGCGACGCCGGACTCGGCGATGCGGTGCATCTGCTCGGTGCGGATCTGCACCTCGATCGCGACGCCGTAGGGACCGACGAGCGTCGTGTGGATCGACTGGTAGCCGTTCGCCTTCGGGATCGCGATGTAGTCCTTGAACTTGCCGGGCACGGGCTTGTAGAGCGCGTGCAGCGCCCCGAGCGCGAGATAGCAGCTCGGCACGTCCTTTACCACCACGCGCAGGCCGTAGATGTCGTGCACCTCGGAAAACGACAGATGCTTCTCGACCATCTTGCGATAGATCGAGTACAGGTGCTTTTCGCGGCTGGTCACCGTCGCGGCGAGCCCCGCCTCGGCGAGCCGCGCCTTCACGGCGGACTCGATCCGCGCGACCAGTTCGCGGCGGTTGCCGCGCGCCGCGCGCATCGCCTTGGCGAGCACGCGATAGCGCAGGGGGTGCAGGTGCGCGAACGCGAGTTCCTGAAGCTCGTGATAAACGGCGTTCAGGCCGAGGCGGTTGGCGATCGGGGCGTAAATTTCGAGCGTCTCGCGCGCGACGCGGCGGCGCTTGGCGGGCGGCACCGCGTCGAGCGTGCGCATGTTGTGCAGCCGGTCGGCGAGCTTGATGAGGATGACGCGCACGTCGCGCGCCATCGCAAGGAGCATCTTGCGGAAGTTCTCCGCCTGCGCGTCCTCGGCCGACTGGAATTCGATCTTGTCGAGCTTGGACAGGCCATCGACCAGCTCGGCCACCGGGCGGCCGAAGGCGTCGGCGATCTCGTCCTTGGTGACCGAGGTGTCTTCCATCACGTCGTGCAGGAGCGCCGCCTGCAGCGCCTGGGCGTCCAGCCGCCACTGCGCGAGGATTTCGGCGACCGCCAGCGGATGCGAGATGTACGGTTCGCCCGACTGACGGGTCTGCCCCGCGTGCGCGGCCTCGGAGAAGCGGTACGCCTGCTCGAGGCGCGCGACGTCCGCCGGCTTCAGATAGCCGAACCGGGATGCGTCGAGCAGGGCGACCTCGGCCATAGGGGGAAGTTTAGTCCGGCGCCCCCCGCGCCGGGCAACGCCTCAGGCGGGCGGCGGTGTCGCCGAGCCGGGGTTGCGCTTGAGCACCTCCAGGCCGACCTTGCCGGCGGCGATCTCGCGCAGCGCGATCACGGTGGGCTTGTCCTTGTTCGGCTCGACGAGCGGCGTTGCGCCGGCGCTCAGCTGCCGGGCACGGTAGGTCGCCGCGAGCGTCAGCTGAAAGCGGTTCGGGATGCGCTTCAGGCAGTCGTCGACGGTGATCCGGGCCATGCGTCTTGCGTTTGCGGGGATCGGGCGCCCTGCCTCAGACGCTCTGCGCGGATGATCGCCTTGAGGTCCTGCAGGGCCGTATCGAAATCGGCGTTGATAATAGCATAGTCGAACTCGCCGGCGTGCGCGATCTCCTCGCGCGCGTTGGCGAGCCGCCGCCGGATCACGTCCTCGGCATCCAGTCCGCGTGCGCGCATGCGGCGCTCCAGTTCCTCGAGCGACGGCGGCAGGATGAAGATGCCGACCGCGCGCGGAAAAAGCCGCCGCACCTGGCGCGCGCCCTGCCAATCGATTTCGAGCAGCAGGTCCGCGCCGCGCGCGAGCGCCTCGTGCACCACCGATCGCGCGGTGCCGTAGCGGTAGCCGTGCACCTCGGCCGACTCGAGGAACTCGCCGCGCGCCTGCATCGCCGCGAAGGTGTCCTCGTCGACGAAATGGTATTCGCGGCCGTTGCGCTCGCCCGGGCGCGGCGGGCGCGTGGTGTAGGAGACCGACAGCGCGAGCGTCGGGTCCTCGCGCAGCAGCGCGTCGATCAGCGTGCTCTTGCCGGCGCCCGAGGGCGCGGCGACGATGAACAGCCGCCCGCTCATTCGATGTTCTGCACCTGCTCGCGCACCTGCTCGACGAGCAGGCGAAGCTCGAGCGCGCACTGCGCGAGCGCAAGTCCCGCGGCTTTCGCCGCGAGCGTGTTCGCCTCGCGGTTCATCTCCTGGGCGAGGAAATCGAGCCGCTTGCCGACCGCGCCGCCCGACTCGAGCGCCTGCTCGATCTCGTCGAGGTGGGCGCGAAGGCGCGTGAGCTCCTCGTCGACGTCGCTGCGGGCGGCGAGCAGCGCGAGTTCGGCCTGCAGGCGCGCCTCGTCGGTCGATGCCGCGGCCTCGCGCAGGCGCTCGGCAAGGCGAGCCCGCAGCGCCGCGCGCGCCTCCGGCACGAGCGGCGCGGCGCGCGCGAGCACCGCGCGCATCGCGGCGAGCCGCTCGCGAAGGCTCGCCGCGAGGCGCTCGCCTTCGCGCGCGCGCGCGGCGCAGAGGTCGTCGAGGACGCGCGCGGCGAGCGCCTGCACCGCGTCGCGCGCGGCGGCTTCGTCGAGCGGCGCCTCGGCGAGCACCCCGGGCCAGCGCAGCACGTCGGCGAGCGCAAGCGGCGCCGCCTCGGGGAACGCGCGCCGCGCCTCGTCGGCGAGCCGGCGCAGCTGCGCGAGCGCGGCGGCGTTCAGCGTCCTCGCCGGCGCGCCGGCGGCCGGCGCCCCGAGGGCGAGGCGGCAGTCGACCTTGCCGCGCGCAAGGCGCGCGACGAGCATGTCGCGCAGCAGCGGTTCGAGCGCGCGCAGCTCGTCGGCGACGCGCAGCTGCAGGTCGAGGAAGCGCCCGTTCACGGTGCGGATCTCGAGCGCGAGCGCGCCGCGCGGCGTGTCGGCGGCGCCGGCGGCATAGCCGGTCATGCTGCGGATCATCGTCGTCTGTCGGCGAGCGGAGGCTGCGCGGGCACGACGCAGGCGCGCGGCCGCCGGTCGGGGGCGGCTATCATAGGCCAAGAATGTCGTCGCAGGCGAACCGCCCGCTGCCCGAGGGGTTTCAGCTGGAGAACTACCGGATCCTGCGGGTGCTCGCCTCGGGCGGATTCTCGTTCGTGTACCTCGCGCACGACGAGCGCGAGGCGCCGGTCGCGCTCAAGGAATACCTGCCGGCGGCGCTCGCCCTGCGGACTGGCGACGCAGCCGCGCCGGTGGTGCCCGAGGAACACGCGGCGCTGTTTCGCCGGGGCATGAAGCGGTTCTTCGAGGAAGGCCGCGCGCTCGCCGGGCTGCACCATCCGAACGTCGTTCGGGTGCTCAACTTCTTCCGCGCGAACGGCACCGCGTACATGGCGATGCGCTACGAGCGCGGCCGCACGCTCGAAGAGCACATCCGGCGCCGGCGCGGGCCGCTCGCCGAGGACTGGCTGCGGACCACGTTCGGCGCGCTGCTGCGCGGCCTGCGCGAGGTGCATGCGCGCGGGCTGCTGCACCTCGACATCAAGCCGGCGAACGTCTATCTGCGCAACGACGGCGAACCGCTGCTCATCGACTTCGGCGCGGCGCGCCGGGCGCTCGCGACCGAGGCGGCGGCGCTCGCGCCGGTGCACACGCCCGGCTTCGCGTCGCCGGAACACCAGGCGGCGGGCGCGGACTGCGGACCGTGGAGCGACATCTACTCGGTCGGCGCGACGCTGTACGCGTGTCTCGCCGGCGCGCCGCCGTTGGCGGCGGCCGAGCGGCTCGCGAGCGACCGGCTCGTGCCCGCGCGTCGCGCGTGGTCCGGACGGTATTCGGCCGACCTGCTCGACACCGTGGACTGGTGTCTGCGGCTCGATCCCCGCGAGCGGCCGCAGAGCGTGCTCGAGCTGCAGAAGGTGCTCGACGGCGAGCGCGCGCCGGCGCACCGCGGCGAGGCGCCCGTGCTCGAGCGGCTGCGCGACGCTATAGTGCGGTTCGCGAAGCGATGAACTACGAGCTCTTCCAGGCGAGCCGCATCGGCGCGCGGCGCGAGCAGCAGGACCGCCTCGGGCACTGGTCGAGCGGCGAGGCGCTGCTCCTTGCGCTCGCCGACGGCATGGGCGGGCACGTGCGCGGCGAGCTCGCCGCGACGGTCGCGGTCGAGACGCTCGGCGCGGCGTTTCGCGCCGAGGCGCGCCCGCGGCTCGCCGACCCGGCGGCCTTTCTCGCGCGGGCAGTGGCGCGCGCGCACGCGGCGATCGCGCAGCGGGGCCGCGAGCTCGGGCTCGGCGATTCGCCGCGCACGACGCTCGTCGCCTGCGTGGTGCAGGAGGGCCGCGCCTGGTGGACGCACGTCGGCGACTCGCGCCTGTACCTCATTCGCGACGGGCGCGTCGCGGCGCGCACGCGCGACCACAGCGTGGTGCAGCGACTCGTCGACGCGGGCCGCATCCGCGAGGAGGCGGTCGCCGCGCATCCGGATCGCCACAAGCTGCTCGCCTGCCTCGGCGGGCCGGTCGCGCCGCGCCTCGAGCCGCCGGCGAGCGCGGCGCTCGTCGCGGGCGACCTCGTGCTGCTCTGCTCCGACGGGTTCTGGGCGCCGCTCAGCGAACGGCAGCTGCTCACCGCGCTGATCGGCCGGCGTGCGCAGGAGGCGCTCGCGGCGCTCGTGCGGCTCGCCGAGGTGCGCGCCGGCCGCGACGCGGACAACCTCTCGGTGCTCGCGCTCGACTGGCGGGGGCCGGACGGTTCCGGCGCGACGACCGCTGCGGCGGGGGCCGAACCGCTCGAGGCGACGCGCGAATGAGAGCGAACGGGCGGCGTGCCGACGAGCTGCGCCCGACGCGCTTCGTGCGCGGCTACACGCGCCATGCCGAGGGCGCGGTGCTCGTCGAATTCGGCGACACGCGGGTGCTGTGCACCGCGAGCGTCGAGGAGTCGGTGCCGCCGTTTCTGCGCGGCAGCGGCCGCGGCTGGGTGACCGCGGAGTACGGGATGCTGCCGCGCGCGACGCACACGCGCACCGAGCGCGAGGCGGCGCGGGGCGCGCAGTCCGGCCGCACCCAGGAGATCCAGCGCCTCATCGGGCGGGCGCTCCGCGCGGCGATCGATCTCGCGCAACTGGGCGAACGCACCGTGCGGCTCGACTGCGACGTGCTGCAAGCCGACGGCGGTACGCGCACCGCGGCGATCACCGGGGCCTTCGTCGCACTCTACGACGCGCTCTGCTGGATGCGCGACCGCGGCATGGTCGCGACGCTGCCGGTAAAAGACTTCGTCGCTGCCGTCTCGGTCGGCCTGCGCGCGGGCGAAGCGCTCCTCGACCTCGACTACGCCGAGGACGCCGCCTGCGACACCGACATGAACGTGGTCATGACCGGCGCCGGCCGCATCGTCGAGCTGCAGGGCACCGCCGAGGGCGAGCCGTTCGATCGCGGGGCGCTCGACCGCATGCTCGCGCTCGCGGCGGCCGGCGTCGCGGAACTCGTCGCGCGCCAGCGCCGCGCGCTCGGCCTCTGAACGCTCAGGTCTTCGGCGGCACGTAGCCGGCGGCGCGGTCGGCGCCCTCGCCGAAGAAGTGCCGCTCGGTCTGCTCGGCGAGGTACTTGCGCGCGCGCGGATCGGCGAGGTTCAGGCGGTTCTCGTTGACGAGCATCGTCTGCAGGCGCAGCCACTCCTGCCACGCCTGCTTTGAGACGTTCTCGAAGATGCGTTTGCCGAGTTCGCCGGGAAACGGCGGCGCGTCGAGCCCCTCGGCCTCGCGGCCGAGCTTGACGCATTTCACCATTCTCGCCATGGGGGTCTAGAGGCGCTTGACGAAGATCTTGGAGCCGCGCTTCCAATTGTACAGCGCCTTGCGCGCCTCGGGCAGCGCCTCGAGCCCCGCTTCGCGGAAACCCTGCGCGAGGAACCAGTGCTGCGCGCGCGTCGTGAGCGCGAAGAGCCGACGCAGCTTCATCTGCCGCGCGCGCGCCTCGGCCGAGCGCAGCAGCCGCTCGCCGTAGCCCGCGTCGCGGTACTCGGGCGAGACCGCGAGGCAGGCGAGTTCGGCGCTTCTTTCCTCGGCGAACGGATAGAGCGCGACGCAGCCGACGATCACGCCGTCGTGCTCGATCACCTGGAAGTTGCCGATTTCGCGCTCGAGGCGCTCGCGCCCGCGCTTGACGAGCGTGCCGTCGGCTTCCAGCGGCTCGATGAGGGCGAGGATGCCGCCCACGTCCTCGATGCGCGCGGCGCGCAGGTGCTCGAGCGGATCGGCGGTGATCAGGGTGCCGACACCCGAGTGGGTGAACAGCTCGAGCAGCGTCGCGCCGTCGGTCCGGCGCGACACGAGGTGGGCGCGCGCGACGCCGCCGGCGAGCGCGCGCAGCGCGCACTCGAGCGCGCGCGCGAGGTCCTTGTGCGCGCCGGCGCGCTTTCGCAGCGCCTCGGCCTCGCGCGCGGTGAGTTCGTGAAGCGGCTCGCCCCGTCTGTCCTGAGGCAGGCGCTCGCAGAGCACGAGCAGCTTGTCCGCGCGCAGCGCGGTCGCGACGCTCGCCGCGACGTCCTCCCACGCGAGGTTGAACACCTCGCCGGCGGGCGAGTAGCCGAGGTTCGGCACGAGCACGATCTCACCGTCCTCGAGCCGCCGTGCGATCGCCGCGCCGTCCACCTTGCGTACCGCGCCGGTGTACTGGTAATCGACGCCGTCCACGACCCCGACCGGGCGCGCGGTGATGTAGTTGCCCGAGCCGACGCGAATCGCGGCGCCCGCCATCGGCGAATTGGGCAGCCCTTGCGAGAGCAGCGCCTCGATCTCGACGCGCAGGACGCCCGCGGCGTGCTTCACCGCCGTGAGCGAGTCGGCGTCGGTGATGCGCAAGCCGCGCGCGTAGCGCGAGCGCAGGCCCTTCGCCTTGAGTTCGGCCTCGATCTGCGCCCGCGCACCGTGCACGAGGACGAGCCGGATACCGAGCGCGGCGAGGAGGTTCACGTCGTGCACGAAGCGCGCGAAACGCGCGCGCTCCTGCACCATCTCGCCCGGAAAGCCGATCACGAACGTGCGGCCGCGGAACGCGTGCACGTAGGGCGCCGCCTCGCGGAACCAGCGCACGAAGAGTTCGGGGTTCGGAAGCGTGCTCATGCGGCGCGCATTCTGCGGTCGATTCTACGGGAGCGACCCGGGCGGTCAACCGCGCGCGGTGGCCGCGCGTTTAGCGCGCAGACCGCCATCGAGAACCGAGGATCGCCGTGCGCCGTCGCCTTGCAGTCTCGCTCGCCGCCGCCGCGCTCGCCGCCGCCGCGCTCGCTGCCGCCGCGCCCGCCCGCTCGACCGAGGAAGCCGACGAGACGCGGCTCTTCGGCGCGGTGCTCGCGCTCGTCGCGCAGTTCGTGCGCGCCGCCGCGGCGCCCGGGCCCGAGGCGGCGCGCCGGCACGTGGACGAGATCCTTGCCGGCCGCAACAGCGAGGCGAACCGCGCCGCGGGCGAGCTGTTCGCGGAACTCGCGAAGGAGGTGCAGCCCGAACACCGCGGGACGCTCGCTGCGATCGCGAAGGACCTTCTTGCGATCGCGCGGCGCGAGCAGGCGCGCGCGCCGGCCGATGTCGCGCGCGAGCGCGCGATCGCTGCGCGCAAGGAACTGCACGCGATGGGGCTGCGCTACTGGGACGAGCAGCAGTACCGCGAGGCGCTCGCGCGCGGCGACCGTATCGCGGTGGAGCTTTTCGAAGCGGCCGGGGCGCTCAGGCCCGGCGGGCGCTGAGGCGGCGGCCGGCGACGCTTGGCGGTCGGCGTCTAGAAATCCCCCGCGAGCGCGTTGAGCGCGGCGAGCGCCGCAGGCGCCGCGGTCTCGGTGCGAAGCACGCGCGGCCCGAGCCGCACCGCGACGAAGCCGGCGCTTCGAAGGAGCGCCTCTTCCGCTTCGTCGAACCCGCCCTCCGGACCGCAGGCGATGACGATCTCGCGCTCGCCCGGGCCGAGCGCATCGCGCAGCCGCCGCTCGCCTCGCGGGCTGAGGAGAAGCTTCAGCGACCGCTCGGGCAGGCGCACGAGGCATTCGGCGAGCGCTGCGGGCGGCTCGATCGGCGGCAGGCGGTTTCTTCCGCACTGCTCGCAGGCGGCGATCGCGATGCGGCGCCAGTGCGCGAGTTTCGCCTGCGCGCGCGCGGGATCGAGCCGCCCTTGCGTTCGCGCGGAGACGACCGGCCGGATCGCGGCGACACCCAGTTCGACCGCCTTCTCGATCGTCGCGTCCATGCGCTCGCCCGTCGAAATCGCCTGAACGAGCGTCACCGCGAGCGGCGATTCGCGGTCGATGTTCCGCCGCTCGCCAAGCTCGACCTCGAGGCCGCGGCGCTCGCGCGCGACGATGCGGGCCGGCACCTCGCCGCCCGCGCCGTCGAAGAGCACGATCGAATCGCCCGGTCGGAGCCTGAGCGCGCGCACGTGGCGCACGATCTCTGCCGGCAGCCGCAGGCGCTCACCGGAGGCGAGGTCGCCGGCGAAATAGAACCGCGGCACCGGCAGCGTTTCGGAGCGCGCGGGGCTTGCGCCGTGGGCGGCTAGAGCGTCGCGCCGACCACCCAGGGCGCGAACTCGTCCTCGCCGAAACCGAGAAGCTCGGACTTCGTACGCTTTCCGGAGGCGGTCTCGAGAATGAGACGGAAGATCCGTTCGCCCGCCTGCGCGACCGTCTCCTCGCCGTCCACGATCGTGCCGCAGTTGACGTCCATGTCCTCTTCCATGTGCCGGAAGAGCGCGGAGTTGGTCGCGAGCTTGAGCGAGGGCACGGGCTTGCAGCCGAACACCGAGCCGCGGCCGGTGGTGAAGCAGACGATGTTCGCGCCGCCCGCGACATGCCCGGTCACCGAGACCGGGTCGTAGCCGGGGGTGTCCATGAAGACGAGCCCCTTGGCGGTCACCGGCTCGGCGTACTCGTACACCGCGACGAGGTTGGTGGTGCCGCCTTTTGCCGCCGCGCCGAGCGATTTTTCGAGGATCGTGGTGAGCCCGCCGGCCTTGTTGCCCGGCGACGGGTTGTTGTTCATCTCGGCGCCGTTTCGTCGCGTGTAGTCCTCCCACCAGCGGATCCGGGCGAGGAGCTTTTCGGCGACTTCGCGCGACACCGCCCGGCGCGTGAGCAGATGCTCGGCGCCGTAGATCTCCGGGGTCTCGGAAAGGATCGCGGTGCCGCCGTGGCGAACGAGCAGATCCGCGGCCGCCCCGAGCGCGGGATTCGCGCTCACGCCCGAATAGCCGTCCGAGCCGCCGCATTCGAGCCCGAGGACGAGGTGGCTCGCGGGCACCGGCCGCCGCTCGATGCGGTTCGCATCCGGGAGCAGCTCCTTCACGCGCGCGATGCCCTCGCGCACCGCCTTCGTCGTTCCGCCCTTTTCCTGGATGGTGAACGCGTGAAGCGCCTCGCCTGCCCGCAGGTTCGAGCGCTCGAGCCAGATCCTCACCTGGTTCGCCTCGCAACCCAGCCCGACGGCGAGCACCGCGTAGAAATTCGGGTGGCGAGCGTAGCCGGTGAGCGTGCGCCGGAGGATCTCCATGCCTTCGCCTTCGGCGGCCATGCCGCAGCCGGTCTTGTGCGCGAGGGCAACCACGCCGTCCACGTTCGGAAAATCGGCGAGCTTGTCGCGGAAGTGGTCGGCGATCATGCGCGCGACCGTCGCCGAGCAGTTGACGCTCGTGAGGATGCCGATGTAGTTGCGCGTCGCGACACGGCCGTCCGCGCGCACGATGCCTTGGAAGGTCGCGGGCGGCGCGACGTAGTCGGTCGGGCGGACATCGGCGCAGAAGGCGTAGTCGCGCTCGAATTCGCCCATGCCGAGGTTGTGCACGTGGACGTGTTCGCCGGCCCGGATGTCGCGCGTCGCAAAGCCGATGATCTGGCTGTAGCGCCGCACCGGAGAGCCGGCGCGCAGGTCGCGCACCGCGACCTTGTGGCCGGCGGGAACGCGCCCGAGGATGCGTACGCCCCCTTCGGCGGCGAGGAGCGTTCCCTCGGGCAGTTCCACGCGGGCGATCACCACGTCGTCGGCGGGGTCGAGGCGGATGGTGAGATCTGCGCTCTTCAGCATGGCGTCCTCCGGGCGAGGCGGATGTTAACGCGCCGAGGCGAGGAGCGCCGCGACGCGCAGCGCCTCCAGGAGACTCCCCTCGTCGGCGCGTCCGGTGCCCGCGATGTCGAACGCGGTGCCGTGATCGGGCGAAGTGCGGGGAATCGGCAGCCCTGCGGTGACGTTGACGCCCGATTCCATGCCGAGTGCCTTCACCGGCCCGTGCCCCTGGTCGTGGTACATCGCGACCACGAGGTCGTAGTCGCCGCGCGCGGCGAGATAGAACAGGCTGTCGGCCGGAAGCGGCCCCTCCACCTGCCAGCCGCGCGCGCGTGCGGCGGCGACCGCCGGCGCGACCTTCGTTTCCTCCTCGCCGCGGCCGAAGAGGCCGCCCTCGCCCGCGTGCGGGTTGATACCGCAGACGCCGATCCGCGGCTCGCGGCCGAGGAGCCGCAGCGCGAGGTCGCGCCCGCGGGCGATCGTGCGCTCGACGAGCGGCGCGTCGATGCGCGCGATCGCGTCGACGAGCCCCATGTGCGCGGTGACGTGGACGACGCGCAGCGAAGGCGACACGAGCGCAAGCGACACCTCCGGCGTTCCGGTGAGTTCGGCAAGGAGTTCGGTATGGCCCGGATAGCGGTGGCCGGCCGCGTTCAACGCCTCCTTGCTGATCGGCGCGGTGCACACGGCATCGAGCGCGCCCTCGCGCGCAAGCCGCACCGCGCGCTCGATGAAGCGGTACGCCGCCTCGCCCGCCGCCGCCGACACCTTGCCGCGCGCGAGATCGGCGGGAACGAGCGCGAGGTCCACGACGTCCACCGCGCCGCGCGCGAAAGCGGCTTCACGCGGGTGCGCGATCGGGCGCACCGCGAGCGGCGAGCCGAGGAGTGCGCCGGTCGCCTCGAGCCAGCGCGCATCGCCCACGACGAGCGGGCGGCAGAAGCCGTGTACGTCGGGATGCGCGAGCGCCTTCAATATCACCTCCGGCCCGACGCCGGCCGGATCGCCCATCGTGATCCCGACGCGCGGACGCATCAGCGCGAGCCGCGAGGCTGCAGGATCGCGCCGGCCGCGCCCCGCCTCAGAAGAACTGGCGCGGAAGCCACAGGACGACCTCCGGCACGAAGGTGCAGAGCGCGAGCATCGCGAGAAGCGGAACGAGCCAGGGCAGGATCGCGATCGTCGTGCGCTCGAAGGAGAGCTTCGCGACGCGCGACAGCACGAAGAGCACCGTGCCCATCGGCGGATGCAGCAGCCCGATCATCAGGTTGAGCACCATCACCACGCCGAAGTGCACCATGTCCACGCCGAGTTTCGCGCACACCGGCGCAAGGATCGGAACGAGCAGCGTGATCGCCGCGACCGGCTCGAGAAAACAGCCGACGAAGAGCATGAGCAGGTTCGCAAGGAGCAGGAACATCGCCGGGTCGTGGGTGAACGAGAGCACCCATTCAGCGACCGCGTCGGTGACGCGCGTCACCGTGAGCAGCCAGCCGAAGATCGAGGCGGCGGCGACGATGAAGAGCACCGCGGCGGTGGTCTCGATCGTGTCCATCGTCAGCTTGACGAGGCGCCGCCAGTCGAGCGTGCGGTACCACACGAGGCCGAGAAAGAGCGCCCAGACCGAAGCGGCGATCGCGCCTTCGGTCGGCGTGAACACGCCCATCGTCATGCCGCCGACGAGGATCACCGGGGTGAGGAGCGC
The DNA here is from genome assembly GCA_026416295.1 of Burkholderiales bacterium. Classification (GTDB taxonomy): domain Bacteria; phylum Pseudomonadota; class Gammaproteobacteria; order Burkholderiales; family SG8-39; genus RBG-16-66-20. The sequence goes on from JAOAFL010000077.1 coordinate 28,834, forward strand.
CATCCCCGCGGAAACCCCGAACAGCCGGTCGAGAACCAGAAGCAGCGCGAACACCGCGATCACCGCCCAGCCGCCCGGAAGGCCGAGCCGGTAGAGCGCCCAGGCGGCGAGCGGCACGCAGGCGACGGTGGCGACTTCCAGCGACGCCTTGGCGAGGCGCGCGCCCGAGAACGGCACGTCGCGCCCGTAGCCGCGCCGGTGCGCGAACCAGGCGACCGTGATCATCATCGCCGCGCCCATGAGGACCCCGGGGATCACCCCGGCGAGGAAAAGCTGGCCGATCGAGACGCCGGCCATCATGCCGTAGATCACGAAGGGGAGCGACGGCGGAATGATCGGCCCGACGGTCGCGGAGGCGGCGGTGACGCCGACCGCGAACTCGGTCGGGTAGCCGTGGTCCTTCATCGCCTTGATCTCGATCGTGCCGAGGCCCGCCGCATCCGCGATCGCGGTGCCCGACATGCCGGCGAAGACCATGGAGCCCACCACGTTCACCTGCGCGAGCCCGCCCTTCATCCAGCCGACCAGCGCGAGCGCGAAGTTGTAAATGCGGTTGGTGATGCCTGCCGAGTTCATCAGGTTGCCGGCCCAGATGAAGAACGGCACGGCAAGGAGCGGAAACGAGTCCACGCCGCCGTACATCCGGTGGATGACGACGAAGTCCGGGACGTTGCCCGAGACGATCACGTAGATGAGCGCGGCGCCCGCCATCGCGATCGCGACCGGCACGCCCCCCGCCATCAGGGCGAGGAAGGACGCCATCAGGCCGCCGCCGGTCACCGCGCCTCGCCCTCCGCCTCGGGCCGCTCGAGCACGCTGTAACCCTGTCGCCAGTGCCGCCAGGCGACCTGGAGCGATCGCAGGAACATCACACCGAAGCCGAACATCATCGCGCCGAACACGAGCCCCATCGGCAGGTCCACGATCGCCATGCGCGAGCGGCCGATGCGCTCGATGAGCAGCCAGCAGAGCCAGGTCGCGTAGCCGAGGAAGGCGCAGCGAAACAGATCCACCGCGGTGCTGAGCGCCCGCCCCATCGGCCGCGGCATCAGCCGGTAGAAGAAGTCCACCTGGATGTGGTTGTTCTTGCGCACCGACATCGCCGCGCCGACGAAGACGAGCGCGACCAGAAAGTAGCGCGCGATCTCCTCGGTCCAGCCCGCCGGGTCGCCGAGCACGTAGCGGGTGAACACCTGGTAGAAGACGACGCCCGCGAGCACCCAGAAAAGGGCGAACGACACCCAGTCCTCCCAGGCGTACGCCGAGAGGTCCACCGGCTCGTCGGTGACGTGGAAACCCGCCTCGTCGAGCACCTCGTGCGCGACGCGGGGGTTCTGCCCGCGGGCGTCCATGCCCGGCGCGCGGCCGCTACTTGATCGCCTGCAGCCGGTCGTAGATCTCCTTCGGCCACGGAAGCGGGCCGCCATCCGGCAGCCGGCCCTGCGCGTAGAACTTCTGCACCGCCTCGATGAACGGCCGGCGATCCACCTGCACGACCGTCTTGCCGCGCCGGGCGAAGTCGGTCGCAAGGCGCTTCTCGATCTCGATGATCTCGGCGGTCGCGCGCGCCGCGGCCTCCTCGAACACCGACTGGAAGGTCTTGCGGTCGGCCTCCGAAAGCCTGTTCCACAGCGGCCCGCCGATGATGGTGAGGAGCGCATCGGTGATGTGCGCCGTCAGGTTGATGTGCGACTGCACCTCGTAGAACTTCTTCGCCTCGATCGTGGGCAGCGGGTTCTCCTGCGCTTCCACCGTCTTGTTCTGCAGCGCCAGGTACACCTCGGCGAACGCGATCGGCGTGGGGTTCGCGCCGACGGCGCGCGGGAAAAGCGTGTAGAGCGGCGCATCCGGCACGCGGATCTTCAGTCCCTTCATGTCCTCGGGCTTGTGGATCGCCTTGTTCGCCGTCGTCTGGCGGTTGCCGTAGTAGGTGATCGCGACCACGGTGTTTCCGCCCGAGGCCTTCTGGTAGCCGGCGGCGAGCTCGGCAAAGAGCGGGCTCTTCGCGAACTTCTGCCAGTGATCGAAGTCGCGGAACATGAAGGGTGCCCCGCCGATCGAGATCGGCCCGTAGGTGCGGCCGGCGAAGAGCTGGCCGGTGTAGATGATGTCCACCGTGCCGAGCGCAAGCCCCTGGTTGATCTGCGTTTCGTTGCCGAGCGAGGACGCGGGAAACACGTCCATCGCATAGCGGCCGCCGGTGCGCTTGGCGATCTCGCCGGCGGCCCAGACGGCGACCGTGTGGTAGGGCTCGCTCGTCTCGTAAACGTGCGCGAACTTGAGCTTCTGCTGCGCGATGCCGGGGCCGGCGGCGAATGCGGCTGCGACACCGAGGGCTGCTGCGATGCGACGTACCGTCATGGCTACTCCTCCTTGAGGGACGCGGGTCAATGATTGTCGCGGGGCACGAACGCCCCGGATTTCCCGACGAGGAAGTCGAGGTCGGCCCCCTCGTCGGCCTGAAGCACGTGATCGTAATAGAGCTTCCAGTAGCCGCGCTCAAGCGGCGGCGCAGGCGGCTGCCACGCTTTGCGGCGCCGCTCGAGCTCCTCTGCGGGCACGAGCAGCTCGAGCCGCCGGGCTTCGACATCCAGCTCGATCGGGTCGCCGTCTCGCACGAGCGCGAGCGGCCCGCCGGCGGCCGCTTCCGGCGCGACATGCAGGACGACCGTGCCGTAGGCGGTGCCGCTCATGCGCGCATCCGAGATGCGCACCATGTCGGTCACGCCTTTTTTCAGAAGCTTGCGCGGAAGCGGCATGTTGCCGACCTCGGCCATGCCGGGGTAGCCCTTCGGGCCGCAGTTCTTGAGCACCATCACCGAGCGCTCGTCCACCGCGAGCCGCGGATCGTCGATGCGCCGGTGCAGGTCCTCGATGTTCTCGAACACCACCGCCCGGCCGCGGTGCTTCATGAGCTGCGGGCTCGCGGCCGACGGCTTGATGATCGCGCCGCGCGGGCAGAGGTTGCCGCGCAGCACCGCGATCCCGGCGTTCTTCTTGAACGGTTTCGCCCAGGGGTGGATCACGTCCCGGTTCCAGCAGGGCGCGTCCTTCACGTTCTCCCAGATCGTCCTGCCGTTCACCGTGAGCGCGTCGCGGTGCAGTTTCCCCGCCTCGCCCAGTTCGCGCAGCACCGCGGGCAAACCGCCCGCGTAGCAGAAGTCCTCCATCAGGTACCTGCCCGAGGGCATGAGGTTGACGAGGGTATGGACGCCCCGCCCCAGCCGGTCCCAGTCTTCGAGCGAGAGCGCGACGCCGACGCGGCGCGCGATCGCGATCAGGTGGATGACGGCGTTCGTCGAGCCGCCGATCGCGGCGCAGGTGCGGATCGCGTTCTCGAACGCCTCCCGGGTGAGGATCCGGGACATCGTCGTGCCTTCGCGCACCAGTTCGACGATGCGGCGGCCGGCGGCGCGCGCAAGGAGGTTGCGCCGCGCATCCACCGCCGGATAGGCGGCATTGCCGGGCAGGCCGATGCCGAGCGCTTCGACCATCGAGGCCATGGTGGAGGCGGTGCCCATCGTCATGCAGTGTCCGTGCGAGCGGTGCATGCAGCTTTCCGCCTCGTGGAACTCTGCCTCGCTGATGCGGCCCGCGCGCAGGTCCTCCGACAGCGACCACACGTGGGTACCGGAGCCGATGCGTTCGCCCTTGTACCAGCCCGACAGCATTGGCCCGCCAGAGACGCCAATCGTGGGCAGGTCCACGCTCGCCGCCCCCATCAGCAGCGCCGGCGTGGTCTTGTCGCAGCCCATCAGCAGCACCACGCCGTCGATCGGATTGCCGCGGATCGACTCCTCGACGTCCATGCTCGCCAGGTTGCGGTACAGCATGGCGGTGGGCCGCAGCAGCGTCTCGCCGAGCGACATGACCGGAAACTCGAGCGGAAAGCCGCCGGCCTCCCACACGCCCGCTTTCACGTGCTCGGCCAGCGTGCGGAAATGCGAGTTACACGGCGTCAGCTCGGAGTAGGTGTTGCAGATGCCGATGACGGGACGGCCGTCGAACTGATCGTGCGGCACGCCGCGGTTCTTCACCCACGAGCGGTAGATGAACCCCATCTTGCCGCCGCGCCCGAACCACGCCGAGCTGCGGCGCGGTCTGCGCCCTGCCATCGCTGTGCGTCTCCTCCTTGCGAGGCGCGCAGCGTACGCGGCGCCGGTGCCGTTGGTCAAGTGGTCAGACCAATCGGGCCGGCGTCCTGCTACGCTTCGC
>JAOAFL010000092.1 GCA_026416295.1 Burkholderiales bacterium
AGATGTGTATAAGAGACAGGGGCACGATCGCGCCCTCGGCCTCGATCGCACAGCCCGAGGTGAGCCGTTGGATCTCGGCGGCGTAATTGGGGAGCGTGCCCGCCGCGACGACCTGAAGCGGCGCGAGGCAGGACCCGTCGGACAGGTGGATGAACGAAAGCCCCGCCTTGGAATCGCGCCGGGTGCGAACCCAGCCCTGAACGAGCACCGGCTCGCCTGCGGGCGCCGCCCCGGCGAGCACGTCCTTGACGCGCATACGCCTCGCCATGCGGCAAGTGTAAACTTGCGGGCAGAGGAATCCGTATGCCGATCTACGAATACGCCTGCCGAAGCTGCGGCAAGGAGTTCGAGACGCTCGTGCGCGGAAACGCCGCGCCGGAGTGCCCCGCCTGCGGCGCGTCCGACCTCGAGAAAAAACTCTCGGTGTTTGCGACCGCCTCGGCGGCCGAAGCGGCGCCGCCCGCTGCCGGGCCGTGCGGCACCTGCGGGCACCCGGGCGGTCCCGGCGCCTGCGCCTTCAACTGAGTCCGGGCGGCTCGCCGGGGAGATAACGCGCGGTGCGCAGCCGCACCGCGCGCATGTCGTCGCCGCGCAGGTCGCGAAGCGCGTAGCCGACGAAATCGTCGGCCACGTCCTTTCGCCAGTAGAGGTCAAGATCGGTGTTGTCCATCGGCTTTGCCCGCGAGGCGGCGATCGCCGCGGCCTCGGCGATCACCTCGTCCGTCAGCTTCTTTTCGGCTAAAAAGGCTCCCGCCTTCTCGACGAGGAAAGGCCGCGAGGCGGCGGCCCCGAGCGCAATCCGTGCCTCGAGCACCGTGCCGTCGGGCGCGAATCTCGCCGCCGCGGCCACCCCCAGCACCGGAAAGTCGAACGCGCCGCGGCGCCGGAGCTTCCAGTACGTGCTCCGCCAGCCGCGGTCCGGGACGATCACCTCGGTGAGCAACTCGTCCGGCCGGCGCGCGAGGTAGTCGATGCCGTCGTTGCGATAGAGGTCTTCGAGCGCGATTTCGCGCTCGCCCGCCGCGCCGACGAGACGCACGCGCGCCCCGAGCGCGATCAACGCCGGCGCCGTGTCGGTCGAGGAGACGGCGACGCAACGCTTGCTCGCGGTCGCGACCCAGCAGATCTCGCCGTCCTTCTTCAGACAGAAGCCGATCGCCCGGCGCCACTCGTAGGTCTGGTTGTAGTAGGTGCAGCGCGTATCGAGACACAGGTTTCCGCCGAGCGTCCCCATGTTCCTGAGGTGCACCGTCGCCACCTGTGCCGCCGCTTGCCTGAGGCCTGCCGGGATGCGCGGCTCGCGTAGCACCTCGGTGAGCGTCAGGCCCGCCCCGAGCGTGAGCGCCGCGCCGTTCGAGACCTTTCTCAGCCCTTCCACGCGTCGCAAGCAAACGAGCAGGCGCGGCGTCTGATGCCGCCGCTTCATGTTCGGAAGAAGGTCGGTCCCGCCCGCAAGCAGCATCGCCTCCGGGCCCTCGGCGGCGAGGATCGCGGCGGCTTCGGCGACCGTGCGCGGAGCGCGGCACTCAAACCACGGCAGCCGCATCATGGCGCTTTGCCTCGCCGCCGTCGCCGCCCTCCCACGGAGGCGGCACGAACACCGGTTTCGGATACGGCACCGCCGGGAACGCCTCGGGGCCGATCCTCGGGTTCTTCCCCTGAGCCTTCAGTTCGAGCGCCCGCAGCACCTTGTCGGGCGTGATCGGAAGCTCGTCGATGCGTACGCCCACCGCATCGTAGATCGCGTTCGCGAGCGCTGGCGGCACCGGCAGGAGCGGCCCCTGCCCGACCTCTTTCGCACCGAACGGGCAGTTCGGGTCCGGTTCCTCGACGAGAATCGTCTCCACCTCGGGCATGTCGAGCGAGGTCGGACTCTTGTATTCGAGGATCGACGGAATTCGGTGAACGAGCGCGTCGGAGAGCTTCGGTGGAAGACGCCGGAACGCCTGCTCCTCCATCAGCGCCTCGGCAAGGCCCATGTAGACGCTGCCCACCACCTGCCCGCGCGCGAGCACCGGATTGACGACGCGGCCGATGTCGTGCGCGATCCAGATCTTCGGAACCGAGATCCAGCCGCTCGCGCGGTCCACCTCGACTTCGACCACACAGGCGGAGTACGAATACGCAGGCGAGGGGCCGACGCCCGCGCCTTTGTACTTGCCCGCGGGCTTGGGCGGGGTATAGGAACCCGTCGCAGCGAGCGTGCCGAACCTCGCCTCCGCAAGCTCCACCGCTTCCCGAAACGCCATCGCCTTCGACGGTTCGCCCGCGACGGACACTCGCCCGTTCGCGAACGCGACACGGTGCGGCGCGACACCGAGCTCTTCCGCCGCCGCCGCCGCGATCCTCGCTTTCAACTGTTCCGCCGCGCGCAGCGCCGCATTCCCCATCATCACGGTGACCCGGCTGGAGTAGGAGCCCAGGTCGACCGGCGTAAGACCCGTGTCGCCGGTGACGAGCCGAACGTCGTCGGGCGCGATGCCGAGCACCTCGGCGACGATCGCGGCGAGCACGTCGTCGGAGCCCTGCCCGACCTCGGTCGCGCCGCAGAACGCGGTCACCTGGCCGCTTCGGTCGGCGAGGAGCTGAACGCCCGAATGCGGCAGCTTGTTCCAGTAGATCGGAAGGCCCGCGCCGCACATGTAGGCGCTGCAGGCAAGGCCCACACCGCGTCCCTCGGGGAGCTTGCGGAATTTCTCTTTCCATCCGGAGCGCTCGACCACCTGCCGGATGCACTCGGCAAGGCCGGTCGAGCCGATCCGGAGCCAATTCGCGGTGAGCGAATCGGGTTTCACCGCGATGCGCAGGCGAAGTTCCGCCGGATCGAGCCCCAGCTTTTCCGCGATCTTGTCGAGCTGCACCTCCTGGCCGAAGCGCGGCTGCGGCGTGCCGTGGCCGCGCTTCGGACCGCAGGGCGGCTTGTTGGTGAACACGCGGCAGGCCTCGAACTTGAAGCGCGGAAGCTCGTAGGTCGTCGGCGTCAGCACCCCGGTATAGAAAGTGCTCGCCGGCCCGTGCGAGCCGTAGGCGCCGCCGTCAAGGAGCGTCTGAAGATGTACGCCGGTGAGCCTGCCGTCCTTCGTCACGCCGGTGCGAAGGCGCATCAGCACCGGATGCCGCCCACGGTGAAGGTAGAACACCTCCTCGCGGTTGAGGCAGATCTTGACCGGTCGCCCGAGGGCGAGCGCCGCTTTTGCGACAACCATCTCGTGGTTCGCGGGGTCGCATTTGCCGCCGAAGCCGCCGCCATTGGGCATCGCGACCACGCGCACCTTCGAGGCTGGAAGTTGAAGCACGCGCGCAAGCTGCCGGTGGAGATAGTGCGGGTTCTGCGTGCTCGAATAAAGCACCACGCCCCCCTCGCCTTCGGGGGCGGCGAGCGCCGCATGCTGCTCGATCGCGAGGTGCGTGTTGCCCTCGTAGAAGAAGACGTCTTCGAAGACGTGATCGGCCCGCGCAAGCGCCTCCTCGACGTCGCCGAACTCGTAGGCCTGCAAGCGGTGGATGTTGCCCTGCGGGCCGTAGTCGTGGATGCGCGGCTCGGGCGTGGCGAGCGCCTCGGCGGGGCTCGCGATCGTCGCAAGCGGCCGGTACTTCACTTCGATTTCCGCGAGCGCCTCGGCGCAGGTCTGCTCGTCGCGCGCGACGACCGCTGCGACCGGATCGCCGACGTAGCGGACTTTTCCGCGCGCGAGCGGATACTCGTCCTGCGAGACCGGCATGATGCCGAAGGACACCGGAAACGCCTCGCCGGTGAGGACGAGGTACACGCCGGAAAGCGCGGCGGCGCGCGAGACGTCCACCGCGAGGATCTCGGCGTGCGGGTGCGGCGAGCGGAGCAGCCGGCAGTGCGCCATGCGCGGCAGCGCCAGGTCGTCGGCAAAGCGCGTCCGGCCGGTGACCTTGCTGCGCGCGTCGACGCGTCGGCGCGGCTTGCCGATGACGTTCACGCGCGCTCCCGCATCGCGCGCGCCGCCGCCTCGATCGCCTCGACGATCTGCGCGTAGCCGGTGCAGCGGCAGAGGTTGCCGGAGATCGCTTCGCGAATGCGCTCGCGCGAGGGCGCGGGTTCGCGCTCGAGCAGCGCCTTCGCCGTCATCAGCATCCCGGGCGTGCAGTACCCGCACTGCGCGGCCCCGAGGTCGGCGAACGCTGCCTGAAGCGGATGGAGCGTGCCGCCCTGCGCGAGCCCTTCGACGGTCTCTACGCTTCGCCCCTCGCACTCGAGTCCGAGCACGAGGCAGGCGAGCTGCGGCTCGCCGTCCACGAGCACCGCGCAGGCACCGCACTCGCCCAGTTCGCAGCCGTGCTTGGTTCCCGTGAGCCCGAGGTCCTCGCGCAGCACTTCGAGCAGCGTCTTGTACGGCGGGAACGAAACCTCGACCGCCTCGCCGTTCACGTGCAGGCGCAACTGCACGTTGCGCCGCAACAGCGCCTCTCGACCCCTCGCGGCGCCCATTTGTTTGGACTCCAAACAATTCGCCTGCGTCCACTCTACACCATACAATCGGGGCATGAAAGTCTTTCAGATCCAGGACGACTGGGGGTTCGAGAACCTCCGCCTCGCCACCCGGCCTGACCCGAAGCCCGGGCCCGGCCAGGTGCTGCTCAGAATGAAAGCCGCCTCGCTCAACTACCGCGACCTGGTGGTGCCCAATCGCGGCTACGGCTCTTTTACCGGGACGCTGCCGCTCATTGTGCTGTCCGACGGTGTCGGCGAGGTGATCGAATGCGGCGCGGGCGTCGGCCGCGTCAGGATCGGCGACCGCGTCTGCCCGCTTTTCAACCAGGGCTGGATCGGCGGCGAGCCCTCGCTCGAGCGGATGACCAAGACGCTCGGCGGGCCGCTCGACGGCACGATGGCCGAATACATGGTGCTGCCCGAGGAGGGCGTCGCGCGCGTTCCCGAGCACCTCACCGACGAACAGGCAGCCACCTTGCCCTGCGCGGCGCTCACCGCCTGGAGCGCGCTCGTCACCTACGGCGACCTCGGGCCCGGATCGCGCGTTCTCGTGCAGGGCACGGGCGGAGTGGCGCTCTTTGCGCTTCAGTTCGCGAAGCTGCTCGGTGCGCACGTCACCGTGATTTCGTCGAGCGACGAAAAGATCGCGCGCGCGAGGGCGCTGGGCGCCGACGCGGCGATCAACTATTCGACGACGCCCGAGTGGTACCGCGCAACGCGCGAGATCACCGGCGGGCGCGGCTACGACCACATCGTGGAACTGGGCGGCGAGAAGACGCTCGAGCAGTCGCTGCGATGCATCCGGCCAGGCGGCACGCTCTCGATGATCGGCGTGCTCTCGGGCGGCCGGCTCGCGGCGCCGCTCGGCCTGGTGGTGACGCGCCAGGTGCGCCTTCAGGGCATCACCGTCGGCCACCGCGACGGCTTCGAAGCGATGACGCGGGCGATCGCGCAGCACCGGCTGGAGCCGGTGGTCGATCGGGTCTTCGCGTTCGAGGAGCTGAAAGAGGCGATGGACTACCTGAAAGGCGGCAGGCACTTCGGAAAGATCTGCATCCGCCACCGCTGAGCCCGCGCGCCGGGCGGCCACGATGCCGTTCCGCCGGCGCGCCGCACGGCGCGCTCGGCGTCGTCAGTTCTGCCGCAGCTTGAAGCGCTGGATCTTGCCGGTCGCGGTCTTCGGCAGCTCCGGGACAAACTCGATCCAGCGGGGATACTTGTACGGCGCAAGGCGCGACTTCACGAACGCCTGAAGCTCCTCGACCGTCGCCTCGCGCCCGGGCTTGAGCACCACGAAAGCCTTCGGTTTGACGAGCTTTTGCTCGTCCTCTTTTCCGATCACGGCCGCCTCGAGGACCGCCTCGTGCGCGGCGAGCGCCGCTTCCACTTCGGCGGGCGAAACCCAGATGCCGGACACCTTCAGCATGTCGTCGGTGCGCCCGCCGTACACGTAGTAGCCGTCGGCGTCCTGAAGGTACTTGTCGCCGCTTCGCGTCCACTCGCCGAGGAACGTGCTGCGGCTCTTTTCGCGGTTGTTCCAGTAGAGGTTCGCCGCCGTCGGCCCCTTGATGAGCAGCTCGCCCAGTTCCCCGGGCTTCACCGTATTGCCTTCCTCGTCCACGAGCTTCAGCTCGTAGCCGGGCACCGGTTTCCCGGTGGTGCCGTAGCGCACGTCGCCGGGGCGGTTGGAGAGGAAGATGTGGAGCATCTCGGTCGAGCCGATCCCGTCGAGGATCTCGACGCCGGTCCGCTCCCTGAAGCGCTCGCCGATGTGCGGCGGCAGCGCCTCGCCCGCCGACACGCAAAGCCGCAGCGCGAGCTGCTCGCGCGCCGGGAACCCGGGACTGGCGAGCATCGCGGCGTAGAGCGTCGGCACACCGAAGAAGAGCGTCGGTCGGCGCTCGACCATCCGCTTGAAGACCGATTCGGGCGTGGGCCGTTCGGCCATCAGCACCGTAGTCGCGCCGACCGTGAGCGGAAACGACAGCGAGTTGCCGAGCCCGTAAGCGAAAAAGAGCTTCGCCGCCGAGAAGACCACGTCGCGTTCGTTCATGCCGAGCACGCCCTTCGCGTAGAGCTCCGCGGTGTAGCGCATGCTCGACTGCACATGCACCGTGCCCTTCGGCATGCCGGTCGAGCCGGACGAATACAACCAGAAGCAGGGATCGTCGCGGGTGGTCGGCGCAGCTTCCAACTCCGGACTCGCTTTTTCGAGCAGCGGCGCAAGCGGCGTACGGATCACATGCCGAAGGAAGCGCAGTCGCCCGAGGAACGGCTCGAATTGCGCAAGGAGCGCCGGCGAGACGACGAGCGCTTTCGCCCGGCTGTCGGCGAGCATGTACTCATAGTCCTTTGGGGTGAGCAGGGTATTGGCCGCGATTGGCACGATCCCGGCGCGGATCGCGCCGAGGAACGCGACCGGCCAGTCGATCGAGTCGTACATCGCGATGAGGACACGATCTTCCATCTGCAGGCCGAGCGAGAGCAGATGGTTGCCGAAGCGGTTGACGCGCTCGGCGAGTTCGCCGAACGTGCATTGTCCGCTGTCGTCCACGTAGGCGATCTTGTCGCGGCGGCCCGCTCTGAGGTTGCCGCCCACCAGGTCCTCGGCGGCGTTGTACTCGCGCGGCAGCTGCGGCAGGGTCATGCGCTTCCTACTCCGTCTTCGCTTCGATGCGTTCAGGCGCGGGCCTCGCCCGCGTCCTCGCGCTCGAGCACCTGCCTGACGAGCGCGAGCCATTCGGCACCCCAGGCGGCGGCGGTCTCCTCCGGCAGTATGCCCGAGGAGGCGTCGTGCTGCACCCGCTCGCCGATACGGCGCGCACCGAGCTCCGCGAGCAACTCGTCGAACCGCTTGCCGCCGAAATTGAACGTCTCGGCGTAGGTGCGGTCCCCCAGGCCGAAGACGCCGTAGCGAACGCGCGAGAGGTCCGGGCGCTTCGACTTCAGCGCCTCGTAGAGCGCGCGCGCATTGTCCGGCACATCCCCCTGTCCGTAGGTCGAGGTGCAGATGAGAAACACGCCCTCGCGCGCGAAAACCGAGACGTCGACGCGGTCCATCATCAGGGTCTCGACCTGCGTCTCGCCGTCATCCCAGGCGAGTTCCAGCTCCTGGGCGACGAGCTGCGCCGTCCCGGTCATCGTGCCGACGAGGAT
>JAOAFL010000097.1 GCA_026416295.1 Burkholderiales bacterium
GCGCGAGCGCGCGCGCGCCGACCGCGCGCCCCTCGGGCGCAAGGGGGTGCGCGCGGGCGGCGGGCGCGGCGCTCATTGCGGTTCGCGCCAGAGCGCGAGCGCGCGCAGGCACTCGGCGCGATGCGCCGGTCCGCGCCCGGGCGCGATGTGCAGGCCGGGCGCGCGCAGCCCGTAGCGCAGCCCGGCACGCTCGGCCTCGATCACCCAGCCGGCGAGGCGCGAAAGCCGCGCTTCGGCGCCGTCGGAAGCGGGCGCGAGCGCCCAGTCGAGCACGAGCTCGGCGCTCGCCTCGCCCCGGAACTGCTTGGTGAGCAGCTCGTCGGTGCGCGCGAGCGCCTTCCAGGCGACGTGGCGCGGCGAATCGCTGCGCTGGAACGCGCGCAGGCCGGCGAAGTCGTCGGTGCCGCGCGCCTGCGCGTGCGCGCCGCCGCACGCCTCGAGCGCGCTCGCGGGCGGAAGCGGCGCGAAAAGCGGCCGCGGGTAAACGAGGCAGCGCGCCGCCGGCTCGACGTGGCTCCAGGCGCGGAACAGCCCGAGCGGGAACCGCGTCTCGAGCGCGAAGCGCCCGAAGTCGAGCCAGCCGCGGCGCGCGGTCGGCACCGCGAGCGCCGCTTCGACGGTTTCGCCCGCGGCCAGCTCCACGGTGCACTGCGCGCCGCTCGCCAGATGCCGCACGAGGATCTGCGGGCGGTCGTGCGCGGCGCGCTCGGCGAGCAGGAGCCGCAACTGCGCCGGCTGGCCCGCGAACACCGGCTCGGCGCGCGCCGCGCTCACGCCGAGCCGCGCGAGGTTGCGCGCGGTGTGCACCATGCCGGCGAGGCCGAGGCCGGCGAGAAAGAACGTGAGCGCAAACCCGAGCGCGAGCGCGTAGTTGATCGAGCCGACGAGCAGGATCGCGAGGGTGCCGCCGAACAGCCACCCGAGGCGCGTCGGCAGGATGTAGACGCGGCGGTGGCCGAGCACGACTTCGCCGTGCTCAGGGGGCACAAAGCCGTAGAGCCGGTTGCGCAGCGCGACGCGGTCAACTCGTCGCGCCATCGTAGCCCCAGCGGCCGCGCCAGTGCGCGTGCACCGCCGTCGGGTACTGCGGGTCGGCGAGGCTGCCGTTGTAGCGGCCGAGCGCGCGAAAGAGGTCGCCCTTCTCCTCGTCGAGGTAGTGGCGCAGGATCAGGCAGCCGTAGCGGATGTTGGTGCGCATGCGAAAGAGGTTGTGGTCGGGCTGGCCGATCAGCTTCACCCAGAACGGCATCACCTGCATGTAGCCGCGCGCCCCTGCCGAGGAGACGGCGTATTTGCGAAAGCCGCTTTCCACCTCGATCACCGCGAGCACGAGTTGCGGGTCGAGCCCGGCGCGCACCGCCTCGTACTGCACCGTCTTCAGCAGCTCGATGCGCTCCTTGCGGTCGGGGATGCGCGCGCGCAGCCGCCGCGACATTTCGTGCACCCAGCGGTGCGCGTCCTCGGCGCGCGCGAAACTGAACACCGGCGGCGCGCGGTCGGCGAGCGCGGCCGACATGCGCTGCGCGACCGCGGCGGCGAGCGGCTCGTATTTCTGCGCGCCGGCCGCGGCGCCGAGCGGCGCGGCGAGCAGCGCGAGGGCGACCAGCCGCCTCACGTCGCGAGACGCTCGCGGAGAAACGCGACCGCCGAGGCAGCCGGCACCGGCTGCCCCGAGGCGTCGCGCCGCGCTTTGTATTCGACGGTGCCCGCCGCCAGACCGCGCTCGGAGACGACGAGCCGGTGCGGGATGCCGATCAGGTCCATGTCGGCAAAAAGGACGCCCGCGCGCTCCTCGCGGTCTTCGAGCAGCACGTCGACGCCGGCGGCGGCGAGGTCGCGGTAGAGGCGATCGGCCGCCTCGCGCACCGCGGGGTTGCGCGCGTAGCCGATCGGCACGATGCAGGCTTCGAACGGCGCGATCGCGCGCGGGAAGACGATGCCGCGCTCGTCGTGGTTCTGCTCGATCGCGGCGGCGACGATGCGCGTGATGCCGATGCCGTAGCAGCCCATCTCGATCGGGCGGGCGACGCCGTGTTCGTCGAGGAACGTGGCCTGCATCGCCTCGGAGTACTTGGTACGCAGCTGAAAGATATGCCCGACCTCGATGCCGCGCTCGATCCTGAGCCGCCCGCGGCCGTCGGGGCTCGGATCGCCGTCGACCACGTTGCGGATGTCGGCGACGATCGCGGGCTCGGGGAGGTCCCGACCCCAGTTGACGCCGGTGAGGTGAAAGCCCTCCTTGTTCGCGCCGCAGACGAAGTCGGCCATCGCGGCGACGGTGCGATCGGCGACGACGAGCGCCTCGCCGAGACCCACCGGCCCGAGGTAACCGGGCGGCGCGCCGGTGTGGCGCGCGATCTCCTCCTCGGTCGCGAACCGGAACGGGGCGAGCCCCGGCACCTTGGCGACCTTGGTTTCGTTCAGCGTATGGTCGCCGCGCACGAGGAGCAGCGCGAAGCGGCCGCCGGCGACGAGCGCGATCGACTTCACTGTGCGTTCGATCGGTACGCCGAGCAGCGCCGCGACGTCGGCGCAGGTCTCGCGTCCCGGCGTCGGCACCTGCGCAAGCGGCGCGCCGGGCGCCGGCCGCGGCGCGGCCGGCGCAAGCGCCTCGGCGAGTTCCACGTTGGCGGCGTAGTCGGAGTCCGGACACCAGGCGATCGCGTCCTCGCCCGATTCCGCGAGCACGTGAAACTCGTGCGATCCGGTGCCGCCGATTGCGCCCGGATCGGCCGCGACCGCGCGAAAGCGAAGGCCGAGGCGCGTGAAGATGCGCGCGTAGGTGTCGTACATCGCGCGGTATTCGCGCTCGAGATCCGCATAGTCGGCGTGAAACGAGTAGCCGTCCTTCATGACGAACTCGCGCGCGCGCATGACGCCGAAACGCGGCCGGATCTCGTCGCGGAACTTGGTCTGGATCTGGTACAGGTGCAGCGGCAGCTGGCGATAGCTGCGCACCTCGCGCCGGGCGATGTCGGTGACTACCTCCTCGTGCGTCGGCCCGAACAGGAAATCGCGCTGGTGCCGGTCCCGGATCTTCAGCATCTGGGGACCGAACGCGTCCCAGCGACCGCTTTCCACCCACAGCTCGGCCGGAATCACGCACGGCATCAGCACCTCGAGGGCCCCCGCGCGGTTCATTTCCTCGCGCACGATCGCCTCGATCTTGCGCACGACGCGCAGCCCGAGCGGCATCCAGGTGTAGAGCCCGGCACCGAGCCGCCGGATGAGGCCGGCGCGCAGCATCAGGCGGTGGCTCGCCACTTCCGCTTCGGCGGGCGCCTCCTTGAGGGTGGCGAAGAAGAACTTCGATGAGCGCATCGGAAGGTCCCGGATGACCGCGGCGCGCGGCGTTGTCTTCGGCGCAACGCTGTGGAAAAATGCCGCCGGATTCTAGCCCAGGTGGTGGCGCCATGCTCGACCGAGACGGCTATCGACCGAACGTCGGCATGATCCTCGCCAACGCGCACGACCTCGTCTTCTGGGCGAGGCGCGCGAACCAGAACGCCTGGCAGTTTCCCCAAGGCGGCATCAAGCCGGGCGAAAGCCCGACCGAGGCGATGTTCCGCGAGCTGCAGGAGGAAACCGGCCTTCAGCCGCGGCACGTGCGGATCCTCGGGCGCACGCGCGACTGGCTGCGGTACGAGGTGCCCGAGCGCTGGATGCGCCGCGAGTGGCGCGGCACCTACCGTGGGCAAAAACAGATCTGGTTCCTCCTTCGACTGACGGGGCGCGACTGCGACGTGCGGCTGCGCGCGAGCGCGCGCCCGGAATTCGACGCCTGGTGCTGGCAGGACTACTGGGCGCCGCTCGATGCGGTGATCGAGTTCAAGCGCGAGGTCTACCGCCGGGCGCTCACCGAGCTGCGGCCGTATCTGGAGGCCGACCGGCGCGGGCGGGCTGGGCGGCGCGCCCCGCTCGCGCGGCCGGAGTGATTTCCGCGCGCGTCCCGCTCGAATCACCGGCGCTCGCGGTGATGACCGGCCTTGCGCGCACCAGCCGGGCGACGATCTGGCCGCAGGCGCCGATCGAGCGGGAGAACCGGTACACGATCTCGCGCGGCGTGCGGCGGCTGCCGGCGGCCGGGCCGCTTGCGCCGGCGGCGCGCCGCGCGATGGTGCGCAGCGTCGTTTCGATGTCGCAGATCCCGCGCCGGCGCGGCGTCGCGGCCGACCCCGGTGCACCGGTCGCGCACCTTCGCCGAGATAGAATCGGCGCTCGTTCACCGCGACGGGCCGCCGTACGTGCGATAGGCGAGCGCTATCGCGACGATCGCGACAAACGATTTGCCAGGCGGCGCCCGCGCCCTTAGCTTTTCGATTCCGCTTCAACGACGAAGGAGGCAGACGTGAAATCGCTCAAAGGAACCAAGACCCACGAGAACCTGAAGTACGCGTTCGCCGGCGAATCGCAGGCGAACCGCCGCTACCTCTACTTCGCCGCGAAGGCCGACGTCGAGGGCCAGAACGACGTCGCGGCGCTGTTCCGCTCGACCGCCGAGGGCGAGACCGGTCACGCGCACGGGCATCTGGAGTACCTGGAGCAGGTCGGCGATCCGGCCACCGGCCTGCCGATCGGTCGCACACGCCAGAACCTCGCGGCCGCGGTCGCGGGGGAGACGCACGAGTACTCCGACATGTACCCGGGCATGGCGAAGACCGCGCGTGAAGAGGGCTTCCCCGAGATCGCCGACTGGTTCGAGACGCTGGCGAAGGCGGAGCGCTCGCACGCCAATCGCTTCCAGAAGGCGCTCGACGCGCTGCAGGACTGATGCCGAAAATCCAGCGCGACAGTCTGCTCACGCTGGAGGCCTACGCCCGGGAGCGGCCGGCGTTCCGCTCCCGGGTGATCGCGCACAAGAAGCCGCGCACGGTGCACCTCGGCGAGCATCTGACGCTCGTCTTCGAGGACGAGCTGACGATCCGCTACCAGGTGCAGGAGATGTTGCGCATCGAGCGGCTGTTCGAGGAAGAGGACATCCAGGGCGAGCTGGACGTCTACAACCCGCTCATCCCAGACGGCACCAACCTCAAGGCGACGCTGATGATCGAGTACGACGATCCGGCGGAGCGTCGCCGGCGTCTGGCGGAGCTGCGCGGGATCGAGGACCGCGTGTGGGTGCAGGTCGAAGGCGGCGCACGGGTGTACGCGATCGCCGACGAGGACCTCGAGCGCGAAACCGAAGAAAAGACCTCGGCGGTGCACTTCCTGCGCTTCGAACTCGACGAGGCGGATCGGCGGCGCCTGAAGGCGGGCGCCGGGCTCACGATCGGCGTCGATCACCCTCAGTACCAGGCGACGACCGAAGCCTCGGCAGAGACGCGCGCGGCGCTCGCGGCCGATCTCGCGTAACCCGATGCGGCGCGCGGCGGCGCTCGCCTGCGCGCTGGGGGCGGCGGCCGCGCAGGCGCAGGCGCCGGGCCCGAAATCCGACTGGGAGCGCGCACAGGAAGCGCGCGAGTTCCGCGAGGCGCCGGTGACGCTCCCGCCTTTCTACCGCGAAGAGGACCTGATCGAATTCTCGGTCGGCCCGGCGGTCGCGTTCCGGTTCTACGTCGACCGCGCCTCGCTCTCGGTGGGCGAGGACGGCGTCGTGCGCTACACGCTCGTCGCCCGCAGCGCGCAAGGGGCCGAGAACGTGAGCTACGAAGGGATCCGGTGCCGGACCGGCATGCACCGGGTGTACGCGCTCGGGCAGCGGGACCGGACGTGGCGGCCGGTCGAGCGCGACTGGCAGTCGACCGAGAGAGTCTGGACCCGAGTCCTGCGGCGCGACTACTTCTGCCCGATGCAGCGGACCATCTTCAGCGCAGCCGAGGGGCTCGAGGCGCTGCGCCGGGGCGGGCATCCGGAGCGCGAGAACTGGGGCGCGGGCGGCGCTGGCGCGCGCTAGCGCCGGTCCTCGCTTTCCGGGGCTGCGCGGCGCGCGCTCGGCGGGGGTTCTCGATCGGTCGCCGTCTAGAGCAGCACGAGGTTGTCCCGGTGAATCAGCTCGGGCTCGTCCACGTAGCCGAGGATCGCCTCGATGTCGCTCGACGGGCGGCCCATGATCTGGCGCGTCTCGCCCGAGGAGTAGTTGACCAGCCCCCGCGCGATCTCGCGCCCGTCGGGGTCGTCGCAGGCGACGAGCGCGCCGCGCGCAAAATCGCCGCTCACCGACTTGACGCCGATCGGCAAGAGGCTCTTTCCGTCGCGAACCAGCGCGCGCACCGCGCCGGCGTCGAGCCCCAGTCGACCGGCGACCGTGAGATGGTCCGCGAGCCACTGTTTGCGCGCCGCGAGCGGCACCGTCTGCGAGGCAAGGAGCGTTCCGATCGGCTCGCCGCGCGCCAGCCGCACGAGCACGTCGGGCTCGCCGCCGGAGGCGATCACCGTGTGCGCGCCGCTGCGTGCGGCGCGCTTGGCGGCGAGCACCTTGGTGAGCATTCCGCCGCGGCCGAGATGCGTGCCCGCGCCGCCGGCGATCTCCTCCAGCCGCGGATCGCCGGCGTTCGCTTCCGGAACGAGCCGCGCCGACGGGTCGCGCCGCGGGTCGGCGTCGTAGAGTCCGTCCTGGTCGGTGAGGATGACGAGCACGTCGGCCTCGATCAGATTGGTGACCAGCGCGGCGAGCGTGTCGTTGTCGCCGAAGCGGATCTCGTCGGTCACCACGGTGTCGTTCTCGTTGATCACCGGAACGACCCCGAGCGCGAGCAGCGTGCGCAGCGTCGAGCGCGCGTTGAGGTAGCGCTCGCGGTCGGCAAGGTCGGCGTGCGTGAGCAGCACCTGCGCGGTCGCCAACCCGTGCTCGCGAAAGCACGATTCGTAACACTGCGCAAGGCCCATCTGGCCCACCGCGGCGGCGGCCTGCAGCTCGTGCACCGCGTGCGGCCGCCGCGACCAACCGAGCCGCTGCATGCCTTCGGCGATCGCGCCGCTCGAGACGAGCAGGCAGCGCTTTCCCATCGTGCGCAGCGCCGCGATCTGCTTCGCCAAGCGCGCAATCGCGGCGACATCCAGACCGCGGCCCTCGGCGGTCACCAGCGAGGAGCCCACCTTGACGACGAGCGTCGCGGCGGCGGCGACCGGGTGGAGGGCCCCGCTACGCGGCACGGCGCACCTCGCGCCGGCGCGGGGCCCGGGCTGCAGCGAGGAACCGATGCGCGGCGGCGCACACCTCGCGACAGCCCGAGCCGGTGAGCGCCGAGACGACGAACCACGGCCGGTTCCAGCGCAGCCGCCGCACGAGCGCGCGTGCCCGCGCGTCGGCATCGGGGACCGCATCGGCCTTGTTGAACACCAGCCAGCGCGGCTTGCGCCCGAGCGCCGGATCGTACTTGCGCAGCTCTGCTGCGAGCGCGCGCACGCCGTTCGCCGGATCGGCGCCGTCGGCGGGGGCGAGATCCACCAGGTGCAACAGCAGCTTCGTGCGCGCGAGGTGGCGCAGGAACTGATGCCCGAGGCCTGCGCCTTCGGCAGCCCCCTCGATCAGGCCGGGAATGTCGGCCAGAACGAACGACGCGTCCGGGCCGACGCGCACCACGCCGAGCGAGGGGTCGAGCGTGGTGAACGGATAGTCGGCCACCTTCGGGCGTGCGCCGGAGACCGCGCGCAGGAACGTGGATTTTCCGGCGTTCGGCAGCCCGAGCAGCCCGACGTCGGCCAGAAGCCGCAGTTCGAGCAACAGCTCGCGCGACTCGCCCGGCTCGCCGCGGGTGAACTGGCGCGGCGCGCGATTGACGCTCGACTTGAAACGGAGGTTGCCGAGCCCGCCGCGGCCGCCGCGCGCGACCAGCGCGCGCGCCCCGTCGCGATCGAGGTCGGCAAGGATTTCGCCTGTCGCCGCCTCGCGCGCCACCGTGCCGACCGGCACGCGCAGCACGAGATCCCGCCCGGCGCGGCCGTATTGATCGGCGCCGCGGCCGTTTTCGCCGTCTTCGGCGCGATGCACGCGCGCGTAGCGGTAGTCGACGAGCGTGTTGAGGTTTTCGTCGGCGAGCAGCCAGACGCTGCCGCCGCGACCGCCGTCGCCGCCCGCCGGGCCGCCGCGCGGCACGTATTTTTCGCGCCGGAACGCGGCGCAGCCGTCGCCGCCCTTGCCGGCGTGCACCGTGATTCGTGCCTCGTCGATGAACTTCATGAAGCAAAAAGCCCCGCCGACGCCGACGGGGCCCCGCGATCCGGCGGCGCGTGCGCGGTGCCTAGGCCGGCACCACGCTCACGATCTTGCGATCGTAGAGCCCGCTCTCCCCGTACACCACCCGCCCGGCGACGCGCGCATACAGCGTGTGATCGCGGCCGACGCCGACGTTGTCGCCCGGGCGGATCACGGTGCCGCGCTGGCGCACGAGGATCTGCCCGGCGTTCACGCGCTCGCCTCCGTAGACCTTGATGCCGAGGCGCTTCGCGTGCGAATCCCGCCCGTTGCGGGAACTGCCGCCTGCCTTTTTGTGTGCCATGTCTGCTCCCCGATCCGCGTCAGCCGGCGACGATCTGCTCGATGCGCACCTCGGTGAAGCGCTGCCGGTGCCCCTGGCGCTTCTGCGAGTGCTTGCGCCGGCGCAGCTTGAAGATGCGCACTTTCTCGCCGCGGCCGTGTCCGAGCACCGTCGCGCTCACCGACGCGCCCGCGACGAACGGCGCGCCGACGCGCGCGGTCTCGCCCTCGCCGACGAGAAGCACCTTGTCGAACGAGACGCTCGCGCCGACCTCCGCGGAAAGCGCCTCGACGCGGATGCTGTCGCCCGGGCGCACGCGATACTGCTTGCCGCCGGCCTGAATGACTGCGTACATGGTCGAACGCCCTGTGAAAAGGCAGAAGATTATAGAGCACGCGCCGAACGCGGGCAAAGCGCCGTGTGATAACTTCCGCGGCGTGACCCCGGCTCGCATCCTCGCGCCGATCGCCGACGAGATGCGCAGGCTCGAGTCGCGCATCGGCGAGCGGCTCGACTCCGACGTCGCCCTCGTGCGTCAGGTGGCGCAGTATCTGGTCGAAAGCGGTGGCAAGCGGCTGCGGCCGGCGCTGCTCCTTCTTGCGGCGGGGGCCTGCGGCTCGCGCGACGAGGCCCGCATCGAGCTTGCGGCGGTGGTCGAGTTCATTCACACCGCGACGCTGTTGCACGACGACGTGGTCGACGCCTCCGACCTTCGGCGCGGCCGAAGCACCGCGAACGCGCGCTTCGGCAACGCCGCGGCGGTGCTGGTCGGCGATTTTCTCTATTCGCGCGCCTTTCAGATGATGGTGGGCGCGGGCAGCATGCGCGTGATGGCGGTGCTCGCCGAGGCGACCAACGCGATCGCCGAAGGCGAGGTGCTCCAGCTCATGCACTGCCGCGACCCGGACGTGGGCGAATCGGGGTACCTCGCGGTGGTGCGGCGCAAGACCGCGAAGCTCTTCGAGGCGTCGGCGCGCCTCGGGGCGGTGCTCGCCGGCGCGCCGCCGACGCTCGAAGAGCGGCTCGCCGAGTACGGCATGCGGGTCGGCACCGCGTTTCAGCTGATCGACGACGTGCTCGATTACTCCGGGGACGTCGAGGCGATCGGCAAAAGCCTCGGCGACGATCTGGCCGAAGGCAATCCGACCCTGCCGCTCATCCGCGCGATGGCCTGCGGCAGCCCGGCGCAGGCGCGCCTCGTGCGCGACGCGATCGTCTCGGGCGGTCGCGAGGCGTTCGCCGCGGTGCTTGAGGCGGTGCGTGCCACCGGCGCGCTCGAGTACACGCGCGAGCTCGCGCGGCGCGAGGCCGAGGCGGCGCGCGCCGCGCTCGAGCCGCTTGCGCCCTCGGCGCACCGGGACTCTCTGCTAGAATTGGCCGCCTACTCGGTGTCCCGTCGTTCCTAGCTCGGGGTGTAGCTCAGCCTGGTAGAGTACTGCGTTCGGGACGCAGGTGTCGCTGGTTCGAATCCAGTCACCCCGACCATCTTCCTTTTTCCGCGGCGACCGGCCGGCGATAATGCGCGCATGGGTCGGCTGCTCCTGATCCTTCTCGTCGTCGTGCTGCTCGCCTGGCTGCTGCGACGGGCGCTTGCCGGGCGGGCGCGCGGCGCGCCGCACGCCGACGCCGGCGTGCCGCTCGTGCGTTGCGCGCACTGCGGCCTCAACCTGCCGAAGACCGAGGCGCGCAGCGCGGGCGGCCGGCACTACTGCAGCGAGGAGCACTGGCGGCTCGGTCCGCGGGACGGCTGATGCCCTCGGCCGCGGTTCCGGCGGCGCTTCGCGGCGGGCCGACGGCACCGGTCGAGGCGTACTGGACCGCGCTGCGCCTGTTCAGCGCGTACCGCATCGCGCTCGCGGCGCTGCTTCTCGGCCTGACGCTCGCCTACGGCGACGCCCTCAGCCTCGGCGCGCACCGCTTGGATCTTTTCCGCGGTGCGGCGGCCGCCTACCTCGTGCTCGCGGCGATGGCCCACAGCGTGCTTGCCCGCCTGCGGGTGCAGTTCGTCGCACAGCTTTCTTTGCACGTCGCGCTCGACGTGGTCGCGCTCACGGTGCTGATGTACGCGAGCGGCGGACTGCGCAGCGGCCTGGGGGCGATGGTCCTCGTTTCGCTGATCGGCGCGGCGCTGCTCGCACCGCTGCGCGTCGCGCTCGCCTACGCCGCGTTCGCGACGCTCGCGCTGCTGTTCGAGCAGGCGGTCTGGGTACTCTATTTCGACGCGCCGGGCGCGAGCTTCATGCAGCCCGGGATGCTCGCGATCGGCTGCTTCGCGAGCGCCGGCGTCACCGGCTGGCTGGTGCAGCGCGCCGGCGCGAGCGAGCGGCTCGCGCGCGAGCGCGAGCGGGAGCTCGCGCTGCAGCTGCGCGTGAGCCAGCTCGTGATCGACGACATGCCGCACGGCGTGCTGGTGCTCGATGCCGCCGGACGGGTGCGGCAGCACAATCCGGGCGCCCAGCGACTCTTCGGTGCCGAGGCGTTGCGCGGCGCCGACCTCGCGCAGATCGCGCCGGCGGCGGCCGCGTGCTGGCGGCGGTGGCGGGCCGGCAGCGGCGCCGAGCGGACGGAGATCGAGCTGCGCGGCCGCGGTCTGCGGCTGCGCATGATCGAGGCGGGCGCCGGCGAGGACCTCACCGTGATGTTCGTCGAGGACACGACGCGCGCGCTCGAAGAGGCGCGCCAGCTCAAGCTCGCCGCCCTCGGCCGGCTCACCGCCAACCTCGCGCACGAGATCCGCAACCCCCTTTCGGCGATCAGCCATGCGGCCGAGCTGCTCGGCGAGAGCCCCGCCGAACGCGAGCGCGAGCGGCTGTGCCGTATCATCGCCGACAACACGCGGCGGCTCGAGCGGCTGGTGGCCGACGTGCTGCAGCTCAACCGCCGCGACCGAACGCGCAGCGAGCCGATCGAGCTCGCCGCGTGGCTCGGCCAGTTCGTCGAGGAGTTCGCGATGAGCGAGGGGGTGCCGCGCGAATGGATCGCGGTCGATGTGGCGCGTGCGGTCCGCGTCGAGTTCGACCGCGAGCATCTGCGCCAGGTGCTCTGGAATCTGCTGCGCAACGCGGTGCGGCACGCGCGGCCGGCGCGCGGCTGCGTGCGTCTGGTGCTCGGCGCCTTCGCCGGGCAGGTCGAGCTGAACGTCCTCGACAACGGCCCCGGCGTGCCGCGCGAGCGGCTCGCGCAGCTGTTCGAGCCGTTTTTCACGACCGACCGCGCAGGCACGGGGCTCGGCCTTTACATCGCGCGCGAGCTGTGCGCCGCCAACCGCGCCACGCTGGAATACGTGCCGGGCGGCGAGGGCGCGCACTTTCGCCTGGTGTGCGCGGAGGCGCCCGCATGAGGCGCGGCGTGCCGCAGGCGGCGGACGCCGCGCGCGCGAGCGCGCGCGTGCTGGTGGTCGACGACGAGCCCGACATCCGGGAGCTGCTCGAGCTCACGCTCGCGAAGATGGGGCTTGCGGCCGACGCCGTCGGCTCGGTCGCCGAAGCGAAGGCGCGGCTCGCCGGCGCGCGTTACGACCTGTGCCTCACCGACATGCGCCTGCCCGACGGCGACGGGCTCGAGCTCGTGCGCTACATCGCCGGTCTTGCGCGCGACTTGCCGGTGGCGGTGATCACCGCCTACGGCAGCGCGGAAAACGCGGTCGCGGCGCTCAAGGCGGGCGCGTTCGACTACATCGCCAAGCCGGTCGCGCTCGAGCAGCTGCGCGCGCTCGTGCGCTCGGCGCTCGCGCTGCCCGGGCTGCAGGAGCCGCCCGCGGCCGGCCAGGCGCTGCTCGGCGACAGCCCGCCCTTGCGGGCCGCGCGCGAGCTGATCGCCAAGCTCGCGCGCACGCAGGCGCCGGTCTACATTTCCGGCGAATCCGGCAGCGGCAAGGAACTCGCGGCGCGCCTGATCCACGCCGGGGGCGCACGGCGCAAGCGGCCGTTCGTCGCGGTCAACTGCGGGGCGATCCCGGAAACGCTCATGGAGAGCGAGTTCTTCGGCTATCGCAAGGGCGCGTTCACCGGCGCCTTCCAGGACCGCGACGGGTTTTTCCAGGCGGCGAACGGCGGCACGCTGTTCCTCGACGAGGTCGCGGATCTGCCGCTCGGGATGCAGGTGAAGCTGCTGCGGGCGATCCAGGAAAAGCGCGTGCGCAAGGTCGGCGCGACGCAGGAAGAGCCGGTCGACGTGCGCATCATCTCGGCGACGCACCAGGACCTTGCGGCCCTCGTCGAGGCGGGTCGCTTCCGGCGAGACCTTTTTTACCGGCTGAACGTCATCGAGCTCAAGATGCCGTCCCTGCGCGAATGCCTCGAGGACGTGCCGCTCATCGCGACGCGGATCCTCGAGCGACTGGCGCGCGAGGAAGGGCAGCCGCCGCGCGCGCTGTCGCCGGCGGCGATCGAGGCGCTGAAAGCCTACGACTTCCCGGGCAACGTGCGCGAGCTGGAAAACATCCTCGAGCGGGCGGTCGCGCTCTCCTCCGGTCCGGTCATCGAACCGGCCGACCTTCGCCTGCATCCGGGCGGCGGCGAGGAGCCGGGCGTCGGCGGGCCCGCACAAGGGGCGATGCGGCATGAGCCGCTGCCCGACTACCTCGACCGGCTGGAACGGGAAGCGATCCTCGCCGCGCTCGCGCGCACCGGGTTCAACCGCACCGCGGCCGCCAAGCTCCTCGGCGTAACGTTCCGTTCGCTGCGCTACCGCATGCAGCGTCTCGGCATCCGCGGGCCGGGCGACGATGACGGCGACGGCTGACGGCGCCTTCGTCGGCCGCTTTCGCAAGGTGCCGTCGCCGAATTGCGACGACCGGCCGCCGGGTACCGCGATTACGCTGCTCGTTCTGCACGCGATCAGCCTGCCGCGCGGCTGTTACGGCGGCGATGCGATCGAGCGGCTGTTCACCAACCGGCTCGACCCGGCGGCACATCCGACGTTCGCCGAGCTCGCGGGTGTGCGCGTGTCGGCGCACTTTCTCATCCGCCGCGACGGCGAACTGGTGCAGTTCGTGCCGATCGCGAGGCGCGCCTGGCACGCCGGGGTCTCGCGCTGGCGGGGGCGCGCGCGCTGCAACGACTTCTCGGTCGGCATCGAGCTCGAGGGCACCGACGAAGACGAGTTCGCCGCAGCGCAATACGCGCGGCTCGACGCCCTCGTCGCCCGGCTGCGCGCGCGTCTGCCGCTGCGCGCGATCGCGGCCCACAGCGACATCGCGCCCGAACGCAAGCGCGATCCCGGCTCGGGCTTCGCCTGGCGGCGGCTGTTCGCGCATCTCGCCGTCGCCTGAATTTCCGAACGGCCTGCGGTCGCGGCCGCGCTTGTGCGCGGCGCGCGCGGATCCCGGGCTTGCAAATTTCTTTTCGCGTGGTACAGTGAGCCACAAGTTTTAGTTGCTGTGCCGACGTCCGGCACTAAATATTGTGGTCGCTTGCCGCT
Organism: Burkholderiales bacterium; assembly: GCA_026416295.1. Taxonomy (GTDB): domain Bacteria; phylum Pseudomonadota; class Gammaproteobacteria; order Burkholderiales; family SG8-39; genus RBG-16-66-20. Next base: position 13,839 of record JAOAFL010000097.1, read on the forward strand.
GGCGTGCGGCGGGCAACCGCGCGGGAGCGAGGAGAGCATGCACATCGTGCAGCAGTCGACGGCGACGCACGCGACGCTCGCGGCCGAGGGATCGGGCGCGGCGCCGCGCCCGTCGTACGCCGAATACCGGGTGATGCGGCGCAACGGCGCCGTGGTCGCGTTCGAGCCGTCGAAGATCGCGGTGGCGATGACCAAGGCGTTCCTCGCGGTGAACGGCAGCCAGGGTGCGGCTTCGGCGCGCATCCGCGAGCTGGTCGCACAGCTCACGGCGACGGTGGTGAACGCGCTCGTGCGCCGCCAGCCGCAAGGCGGCGTGTTCCACATCGAGGACATCCAGGACCAGGTCGAGCTCGCGCTCATGCGCTCGGGCGAGCACGACGTGGCGCGCGCCTACGTGCTTTACCGCGAGGAGCGCGCGCGCATCCGCGCCGAGCGCGCGGCGCGCGAGCGCGCCGCCGCCGCCCCGGTGCTGCACGTGCTCGACGACGGGGTCCGCCGGCCGCTCGATCTCGCGGCGCTCGATGCGCTGCTTGCGGCCGCCTGCGAGGGGCTCGGTGCCGACGTCGACCGCGGCGCGATCCGGGAGGCGGTGCTGCGCGACCTGTACGACGGGGTGCCGATGGAGGAGGTGCGCAAGTCGCTCGTTCTTGCGGCGCGCGCGCTGATCGAGAAGGATCCGGCCTACAGTTACGTCACCGCCCGACTGTTGCTCCACAACATCCGTCGCGAGGTGCTCGGCGAGGAGGTGAGCCAGGCGGACATGCAGGCGCGCTACGCAGCCGCGTTTCCGGCGCTCGTGCGGCGCGGCATCGAAGCCGAGTTGCTCGACCCCGAGCTCGGGCGCTTCGACCTCGAGCGGCTCGGGCGGGCGCTGCGCGCCGAGCGCGACCTCAAGTTCGGCTATCTCGGGCTGCAGACGCTCTACGATCGCTACTTCCTGCACGTGCGGGGGCGGCGCATCGAGCTGCCGCAGACGTTCTTCATGCGGGTGGCGATGGGACTCGCGCTGCGCGAAGACGACCGCGAAGCGCGCGCGATCGAGTTCTACGAGGTGCTGTCGCGCTTCGACTTCATGTGCTCGACGCCGACGCTGTTCAACTCGGGCACCCTGCGCCCGCAGCTCTCCTCCTGCTACCTCAGCACCGTCTCCGACGACCTGGAGGGCATCTACGAGGCGATCAAGGAGAACGCGCTGCTCGCGAAGTACGCCGGAGGCCTCGGCAACGACTGGACGCCGGTGCGCGCGCTCGGCGCGCACATCAAGGGCACCAACGGCCGCTCGCAGGGCGTCGTGCCGTTCCTGAAGGTCGTGAACGACACCGCGGTCGCGGTCAACCAGGGCGGAAAGCGCAAGGGCGCGGTGTGCGCCTATCTGGAGACCTGGCACCTCGACATCGAGGAGTTCCTCGAGCTGCGCAAGAACACCGGCGACGAGCGGCGCCGCACGCACGACATGAACACCGCGAACTGGGTGCCGGACCTGTTCATGAAGCGCGTGATGGCGAATGCGGACTGGACGCTGTTCTCGCCGTCGGATGTGCCCGACCTGCACGACAAGGTCGGACGCGCCTTCGAGGAGGCGTACTGCCGCTACGAGGACATGGCCGCGCGCGGCGAGATCGCGCTCTACAAGAAGGTCCCGGCGGTGCAGCTCTGGCGCAAGATGCTCTCGATGCTCTTCGAAACCGGGCACCCGTGGATCACGTTCAAGGACCCGTGCAACATCCGCAGCCCGCAGCAGCACGTCGGCGTCGTGCACAGCTCGAACCTCTGCACCGAGGTGACGCTCAATACCTCGGCCGACGAAATCGCGGTGTGCAATCTCGGCTCGGTGAACCTGCGCGCGCACCTCGGCGAGGGCGGCCTCGACTTCGAGAAGCTGCGCCGTACCGTCCGTACCGCGATGCGCATGCTCGACAACGTCATCGACATCAACTACTACGCGGTCGAGAAGGCGCGCAATTCGAACCTGCGCCATCGGCCGGTCGGGCTCGGCATCATGGGCTTCCAGGACTGCCTGCACGCGCTGCGCATTCCGTACGCCTCGCCCGAGGCGGTCGAGTTCGCCGACCGCTCGATGGAAATGGTCGCCTACTGCGCGTACTGGGCCTCGACCGAGCTCGCCGAGGAGCGCGGGCGCTACGCGACGTTCGCCGGGTCGCTGTGGGACCGCGGGATCCTGCCGCAGGACACGCTCGACCTGCTCGCCGCCGAGCGCGGCGGCTGGGTCGAGGTCGACCGCTCCGCGACGCTCGACTGGGAGGCGCTGCGCGCGCGCATCCGCGCGCACGGCATGCGCAACTCGAACTGCCTCGCGATCGCCCCGACCGCGACGATCGCCAACATCGTCGGGGTGTCAGCCTCGATCGAGCCGACGTTCCAGAACCTGTACGTGAAGTCGAACCTGTCGGGCGAATTCACGGTGGTCAACGAATACCTGGTCGCCGACCTCAAGCGGGCGGGCCTGTGGGACGAGGTGATGGTGGCCGACCTCAAGTACTTCGACGGCAACCTCGCGCGCATCGACCGCGTGCCGGCCGAGCTGCGTCGGCTCTACGCCACCGCCTTCGAGATCGACCCGCAATGGCTGGTCGAGGCGGCGGCGCGCCGGCAGAAATGGATCGACCAGTCGCAGTCGCTCAACCTCTATCTTGCGAACGCCTCGGGCCGCAAGCTCGACGAGACCTACAAGCTCGCCTGGATCCGCGGCCTGAAGACGACCTACTACCTGCGCGCGCTCGGCGCGACGCACGCCGAGAAATCGACCGTGCGGCCGGGCCAGCTGAACGCCGTGCCGGCGGCCGCGCTGGGCGACCCGGCGGCGCCGCAGGACGGCGCGCGATTCTGCATGCTCGACAACCCGGAATGCGAGGCCTGCCAGTGATCCTGAACTTCGACGAAGACGCGGCACCCGGCGCGATTCCCGCGATCGCGGCAGTCCCGCGCGCGGCGTTCGCGCCGGGCGGCGGCGCGGGCGCGCGCAGCGAGCGCTATGCCGCCGGCAACGCCTGGCGGCGCATCACGGTCGAGGACAAGCGGGTGATCAACTCGCGCGCCGACGTCAACCAGCTCGTGCCGTTCAAGTACCGCTGGGCGTGGGAAAAGTACCTCGCGGCCTGCGCCAACCACTGGATGCCGCAGGAAATCAACATGAGCCGCGACATCGCGCTGTGGAAGGACCCGCACGGGCTGACCGAAGACGAGCGGCGCATCGTCAAGCGCAATCTCGGCTTTTTCGTTACCGCCGATTCGCTCGCGGCGAACAACATCGTCCTCGGCACCTACCGCCACATCACCGCGCCGGAGTGCCGCCAGTACCTGCTGCGCCAGGCGTTCGAGGAGGCGATCCACACCCACGCCTACCAGTACATCGTCGAGAGCCTCGATCTCGACGAGGGCGAAGTGTTCAACGCCTACCACGAGGTGCCGTCGATCCGCGACAAGGACGAGTTCCTCATCCCGTTCATCGATACGCTCACGGATCCGGCGTTTCGCACCGGAACGCCGGAGGCCGACCGCCAGCTGCTCAAGAGCCTGGTCGTGTTCTCGTGCCTGATGGAGGGGCTGTTCTTCTACGTCGGGTTCGTGCAGATCCTCGCCCTCGGCCGGCAGAACAAGATGACCGGCGCGGCCGAGCAGTACATGTACATCCTCCGTGACGAGTCGATGCACTGCAATTTCGGCATCGACCTGGTCAACCAGATCAAGCTCGAGAACCCGCATCTGTGGACGCCCGAGTTCCGCGCCGAGCTCGCGGAGCTGTTCCGGCGCGCGGTCGAGCTCGAATACCGCTACGCCGAGGACACGATGCCGCGCGGGGTGCTCGGGCTGAACGCTCCGATGTTCAAGGAGTATCTGCGCTTCATCTGCAACCGTCGCTGCCAGCAGATCGGGCTGGAGCCGCTTTATCCGGGGGCGACCAACCCGTTTCCCTGGATGGCCGAGATGATCGACCTCAAGAAGGAGCGCAACTTTTTCGAGACGCGCGTCATCGAGTATCAGACGGGCGGGGCGCTCAGCTGGGACTAGGGCGATGCCGGCGAACGAGGAGCGGAAGATGCGCAAGGTAACGGCCTGCAGGGCCGAGCAAGACTACAAGCTCTGGATCCGTTTCGACGACGGACTGGAGGGTAGCGTCTTCCTCGGCGACTTGCTCGAGATCGGCGCGTTCAAGCTTTGGCTCGACGTGCGCGAATTCGAAAAAGTGAGGGTCGATCCGGAGACCGCGACGGTGACCTGGGAGGGCGGTATCCGGCTCGACCCCGAGGTGCTCTACCAGGATCTCGCCGCCCGCACGGCACGCTAGCGATGCGCTCGAGGACGCGAGATCACGAATTCGGCGAGCGGGCGAAGCGTCGTCTTCGCCCGCTGCCGGATAGGCCGGGGCGAAAGAGCCCGGCTTCCCTGTAACTTCTCAGAAAGGAGGCCGTTATGGCGAAGAAAAAGGCGAAGAAAGCGGCGAAGAAGAAGAAAAAGAAGAAAGCGTCAAAGAAGAAGAAAGCGTCCAAGAAGAAACTGACGTTAAGGGCGGCGGGTAAAAAGAAAAAGGCCGCGAAGAAGAAGCCGGCGAAGAAAACAGCGGCAGAAAAACCCGCGCAACCCGTGGCCGGCACTGCGGCCGCACCGCAGGCGGCGCCGAGCGCGCCGGCTGCGTCCGGGGCCACCGGCGCCTCGACGGCGCTGAACCCGGCAGCCGCATGGCCGTTTCCCACCGGTTCCAGGCCCTAGGCCAGGAGCCGTTTCGGGAACTTGGCGAGGACGTCGGTGCGTCCTCGCCAAGGCCCTTGGGGCCTTCCGGATCGACGCAACGCGTCGGCCGTGCCATATCGGGATGCGGAAAGCGATCCGGAAGGCTGCTTTCTTCCGAATTTTAACCTTTTACCGCGATCGCATCGTTTTCATAACCCTCTGAAAATTTGCGGGTTTTTATAGAGTCGGTAGAGCCCCGGGAGGAACCGCGTTTGACGACTCGGATTCCGCCGGACTATCATTTTCTTGTGCTGCAATGCAGCATATCTGCGCGATTCGACTCCCAAATCGCGCAAACGGCCTGAGACGGCTCTGATCGGCCCGATGTCAGGGCCGACGAAGTCAGAGGTCGTTCGCCCTGTACCCGCTGCCCCTTACCGAGGGGTAGGCACGTGATTTCGCTGCATGCCGCTTCGCCGACCAACGAGAGCGCGGCGGACGCAGCAAAAGAAAGAGGAGTAAGACGATGAGCGCAACGAACGGGTCCGTCCTTTCGCCCGCCTCGGGCGCGATGGCGCGCCTTGCTGCGGCGACGCGGTCGGCGCTTGCGTTGATCGGTTTGGTGGCCCTGATCGTGTCGGCGTACCCCGCCGCGCGCGAGCCGCTGTTTCGCCAAGTGGCGCTGGCGGCGGCACCGGGCTGGGACGGCGAAGGGCCGGGCGTGGAGACCTCACCACGCGAGGCCGCAGACCGAGGTGCGGTGCACGAGCGCGAAACGCGCGCCCTGGTGGAGTTCATCGCGCGTCGCTATCGCGTCGCCGAGGAAGCGATCGCGGGGTTCGTCGCCGCGGCCTACCGCGCCGGCAGTGAGCTGCGGCTCGATCCGCTGCTCATCCTCGCGGTGATGGCGGTCGAGTCGCGTTTCAACCCGGTCGCCGAAAGCGTCCTCGGCGCCAAGGGCCTGATGCAGGTGATCGGCCGCTTTCACCTCGACAAGCTCGCCGAGCACGGCGGCGAGCCGGCGCTGCTCGATCCCGAGGTGAACATTCAGGTCGGCGCGCGCATCCTGCGGGACTGCTTGCGTCGCGTCGGCGACCTCGAGGGCGCGCTGCGGATGTACGCAGGCGCCGCATCCGAGGAGCCCGGCGCCCAGTACGCCGCGAAGGTGCTCGCCGAACGTGCGCGGCTTCAGCAGGCGCTGCGCGCGCGGCCGGCGAGCTGACTCCGCGCGCCTCGCTCAGCCCGCGAAACGCGCAAGGCGCTGCGCCGCCTCGTCCAGCTCCGCGAGCGGACGGGTATACGCGAAGCGCACGTACGCGGCGGTGCCGTTCGCCCCGAAGTCGACGCCCGGCGTCGCCGCGACCGCTTCGCGCTCGAGAAGTTCGATCGCGTAGCGCCGCCCGTCGCCGCTCGGGCAGCGCGCGTACACATAGAAGGCGCCCGTGGGCGTCGAGGGAACGTCGAGCCCCGCGCGCGCGAGCGCGGGCAGCAGAAAATCCCGCCGGCGCTCGAACTCCCGACGTCGCCGCTCCAGTTCCGCCAGCGTCTCGGGCAGGAAGCAGGCGAGCGCGGCGTGCTGCGCGAGCGCCGGCGCGCAGATGAAGGCGTGCTGCGCGAGCTTTTCCAGCTCGCGCACCCGCGCGTTGCCCGGTGCCTCGGGCAGCACGACCCAGCCGAGTCGCCAACCGGTCATGCAGAAGAACTTGGAGAAGCTGTCGACGAGCACCACTTCGCCGGGCAGGCCGAGCGCACTCTGCGGCGGCGCCCCGTAGACCAGCTCGCGGTAGATCTCGTCGACGATCAGCACGCCGCCGCGCGCGGCGACGACCTCGGCGATGCGGGCGAGATCGGCGCGCGCAAGCCGCGTTCCGGTCGGATTCGACGGCGAGCCGAGCAGCACCCCTTTCGTGCGCGGCGTCCAGGCCGAACCGATGATCTCCGGCGTCGGCTGCCAGTTCGTCGCCGCCGACACCGCGAGCGCCCGCGCGCGACCTTCGAGCGCGCGCACGAGGTGGCGGTAGCCCGGATATCCCGGGTCGGGCACGAGGATCTCGTCGCCCGGCTCGACGTAGAGCGCGAGCGCGAGAAGCAGCCCTGCGGAGGCGCCTGCGGTGACCGCGACCCGCTCGGCCGGCGGCGCGGCGCCGTGCACGCGCGCATAGTGCGCGGCGATCGCTTCGCGCAGCGCCGGCAGTCCGAGCGTCGGCGTATAGGCCGTGCGGCCCTCGCGCAGCGCGCGCATCGCCGCCTCCACCACCGCCGGCGGCGCGGTGAAATCCGGCTCGCCGATTTCCAAGTGGATCACGCGCCGCCCGGCGGCTTCGAGCGCCTGCGCGCGCGCGAGCACGTCCATCACCTCGAAGGGCGAGATCGCGGCGACGCGCTGCGCGGTGCGCGGCAATCGTTCGGCCGGTTGCAGAAAGCGCGTGTTTATAATTTCGGCTCCCGGCGCAACATAGCTCGCCTGCGCGCGCCGGGCAAGGAGCCCGACGTGGACGAGGATCTCAGGAAGAGCGCGCTCGAGTACCACCGCCAGCCGCGCCCGGGGAAGATCTCGGTCCACGCGACCAAGGCGCTCGTCAACCAGCGCGATCTCGCGCTCGCGTACTCGCCCGGCGTCGCCTACGCCTGCGAGGAAATCGCGCGGAATCCGGCCGAAGCGGTGCGCCTCACCGGCCGCGCCAACCTGATCGCGGTGATTACGAACGGCACCGCGGTGCTCGGGCTCGGCGCGATCGGCCCGCTCGCGGCCAAACCGGTGATGGAAGGCAAGGCGGTGCTTTTCAAGAAGTTCGCCGGCATCGACTGCTTCGACATCGAGGTGAACGAGCGCGACCCCGACCGGCTGGTCGAGATCATCGCGGCGCTCGAGCCCACGTTCGGCGGTATCAACCTGGAGGACATCAAGGCGCCGGAATGCTTCGTGATCGAGCGCAAGCTGCGCGCGCGAATGAAGATTCCGGTGTTCCACGACGACCAGCACGGCACCGCGATCATCGTCGGCGCGGCGATCCTGAACGGCCTCAAGGTGGTCGGCAAGCGCCTGGAGGAGGTGCGCCTGGTGACCGCGGGGGCGGGCGCTGCCGCGCTCGCCTGCCTCGACCTGCTCGTGCGCATGGGCTTGCGGCGCGAGCGCATCGTCGTCACCGACATCCACGGCGTCGTCTACCGCGGGCGGCGCGAGGAGATGGATCCGGACAAGGCGCGCTACGCGATCGAGACCGACGCGCGCACGCTCGCCGACGTGATCGGCGGCGCGGACATCTTTCTCGGACTTTCGGCGGGCGGGGTGCTCAAGCCCGAGATGGTCGCGCGCATGGCCGAGCGGCCACTCATTTTCGCGCTCGCCAACCCCGAACCCGAGATCCGGCCGGAGCTCGCGAAGCAGGTGCGCCCCGATTGCGTGATCGCGACCGGCCGTTCGGACTATCCGAACCAGGTCAACAACGTCCTTTGTTTCCCCTTCATCTTCCGCGGCGCGCTCGATGTCGGCGCGACCGCGATCACGCCCGAGATGGAGATCGCGGCGGTGCACGCGCTCGCCGCGCTCGCGCAGGCGGAGACCTCCGAGCAGGTCTCGGTCGCCTACGGCATCGAGGCGTTCAAGTTCGGACCCGACTACCTCATCCCGAAGCCGTTCGATCCGCGGCTCATCTCGACCATCGCGCCGGCGGTCGCGCGCGCGGCGATGGAATCGGGCGTGGCGACGCGCCCGATCGCGGATCTGGAGGCCTACCGCGAATCGCTCGCGCAGTTCGTGTACCACTCGGGCCTGCTGATGAAGCCGCTCTTCGCTGCGGCGAAGGCCTCGCCCAAGCGCATCGTCTACGCCGAGGGCGAGGACGAGCGGGTGCTGCGCGCGGTACAGATCGTCGTGGACGAAGGCCTCGCGCAGCCGACGCTCGTCGGGCGGCCGGCGGTGGTCGAACGGCGCATCGAGCGGCTGGGACTGCGCATCCGCCCCGGGCGCGACTTCACCCTGGTCAACCCCGAGTACGACCCGCGCTACCGCGACTACTGGACGACCTATCATCGCCTCACCGAACGCAAGGGCGTCTCGCCCGAGTACGCGCGCCTTGAGATGCGGCGGCGCAACACCCTCATCGGCGCGATGCTGATCTACAAGGGCGAGGTGGACGGCATGCTCTGCGGCACCTTCGGCACGCACGCGCTGCACCTGCACTATGTCGACCAGGTGATCGGACGGCGACCGGGCGTGCGGCACTACGCGGCGATGAACGCGCTGATCCTGCCCGACCGCACGCTGTTCATCTGCGACACCTACGTCACGCCCGATCCGGACGCCGAGCACATCGCCGAGATGACGGTCCTCGCGGCCGAGGAGGTGCGCCGCTTCGGCATCCAGCCGAAGGTGGCGCTCCTTTCGGCCTCGAACTTCGGTTCGGTGGACATCCCGTCGGCGCGCAAGATGCAGCAGGCGCTCGCGATCCTCAACGAGCGCGTGCCGGAGCTGGAAGTGGAAGGCGAGATGCACGGCGATGCCGCGCTCTCGGACGAGATCCGGCACAAGGTGTTTCCGAACTCGCGGCTGAAGGGCGCGGCGAACCTGCTCGTCATGCCGACGCTCGATGCCGCGAACATCGCGTTCAACCTGCTCAAGGTCGCCGCCGCCGACAACGTCACGATCGGCCCGATCCTGCTCGGCGCGGCCCGCCCGGTGCACATCCTCACGCCCTCGGCGACGGTGCGCCGCATCGTCAACATGACCGCGCTCACGGTGGCCGACGCCAACGCGCCGCGCGGCCAGGAGCAGACGCTCTTTTAGCGCGTGCGCATGCCGGGCGAAGCGACCGCTGGCAGCGTCGTCCCGTTTCCTTCGTCGGGGCGCGTCCGGCCGCGCGCCGGGCTCGTGCTCACCGGCGGCGGCGCGCGCGCCGCCTACCAGGTCGGCGTGCTCAAGGCGGTGCGCGACATTCTCGGCAACCCGGTGAAGAACCCGTTTCCGATCCTCACCGGCACCTCCGCCGGCGCGATCAACGCGGCGACGCTCGCGGTGTACGCCGACAACTACACGCGCGCGGTCGGCAACCTGCTGGAGGTGTGGGAGCACATGCGCTGCAGCCACGTGTACCGCACCGATGTGGCGAGCATCGTGAAAAGCGGCGCGCGCTGGCTCGGTGCGATGATGCTCGTATCGCGCCGCAACCCGGTGTCGCTGCTCGACAATACGCCGCTGCGCGAGCTCCTTGCGCGCACGCTGCCGTTCGAGCGCATTCAGGCGCACATCGACGCCGGGGCGCTCTACGCGGTCTGCGTCACCGCCTCCGGCTACACGTCCGGCCAGAGCGTGTCGTTCTTTCAGGGCGGACCGGGCGTCGAGGGCTGGCAGCGCAACCAGCGCGTCGGCGCCGCGGTGACGCTCGGTCTCGATTATCTGCTCGCCTCGAGCGCGCTGCCGTTCATCTTTCCGGCCGTCAAGCTGCATCGCGAGTATTTCGGCGACGGGTCGGTGCGCCAGATCGCGCCGATCAGTCCGGCGCTGCACCTGGGCGCCGACCGGGTGTTCGTCGTCGGCACCGGCCGCCAGGCGGCCGAGACCGCGCGCGCGCGTTCCAACGTCTATCCGTCGCTCGCGCAGATCGCCGGCCATGCGCTCAACTCGATTTTCCTCGACGGCCTGTCGGTCGACATCGAGCGCCTGGAGCGGATCAATCGCACGGTGAGCCTGATCGCGCCGGAAAAGCTCGTCGAGGCGGGATTGCCGCTGCGCCCGGTGAGAATCTGCTTCATCGCGCCGTCGCAGCCGATCGAGCGCATCGCGGCGCGCTTCGTGCACGAGTTGCCGCGCACGGTGCGCTTTCTGCTGCGCCCGACCGGGGCGCTCAACCGCGCCGGTTCGAACCTCGCGAGCTACCTGCTCTTCGAGGCGCCGTTCACCCGCGCGCTGGTCGACCTCGGCTACCAGGACACTGCGGCGCGCGCGCGCGAAGTCCGCGAGTTCTTCGCCGGCACCGAGGTCGCGGCCGGCGCGGAGGCGTCGCCATGAGCGAGCCGAACGCGCCGCAGGACCCGTTCGAGGTGTACCGGCGTCTGTGGGGCCCGCTCGGGGTGCCGGTGCCCGGCATGGCGATGCCGACGCTCGATCCGCAGGAGCTCGACAAGCGCATCCAGGAGCTGAAGGCGGTCGAGGCGTGGCTCGGCATGAATCTCAACATGCTGCGGCTCGCGATCCAGGCCCTCGAAATGCAGAAGGCGGGCCTCGCCGCGATGCAGCAGGCGATGGCGGCCGCATCACCGCAGGACAAGGACCGCAAACCCTGAAAACAGAGGAGACAGCAGCGATGGCAAAGGCAGTGAGGTTTCACCGTACCGGCGGACCCGAGGTGCTGCAGACCGACGACGTACCCGTCGGCGAGCCCGGACCGGGCGAGGTGCGCATCCGGCACACCGCGATCGGCGTCAACTTCATCGACACGTATCAGCGCGCGGGCCTGTATCCGATGCCGCTGCCGCAGATCGCGGGCAACGAGGGCGCGGGCGTCGTCGAGGCGGTCGGCGCGGGCGTCGCCGACCTCAAACCGGGCGATCGCGTCGCCTACACCGGGCTGCCGGGCGCGTACTGCGAAACCCGCGTCGTGCCGGCCGATCGCATGGTGAAGCTGCCCGATGCGATCAGCGACGAGCAGGCCGCCTCGATGATGCTGAAGGGCCTGACGGTGCACTACCTTATCTTCACGACCTACGCGGTGAAGCCAGGCGAGACGGTGCTGTGGCACGCGGCCGCGGGCGGCGTCGGGTTGATCGCCTGCCAATGGCTGCGCGCGCTCGGCGTCACCGTGATCGGCACCGCCGGCTCGGACGAGAAATGCGCGCTCGCCAAGGCGCACGGCGCGACACACGTCGTCAACTACGCGAAAGAGAACTTCGTCGAACGCGTCAAAGCGCTCACCGACGGGCGCGGCGTTCCGGTGGTGTACGACTCGGTCGGCAAGAGCACCTGGGACGGCTCGCTCGACTGCCTGCAGCCGCGCGGGCTGATGGTCTCGTTCGGCAACGCCTCGGGGCCGGTGCCGCCGGTGAACCTGCTCGTGCTCTCGCAGAAGGGCTCGCTCTACGTCACGCGCCCCACGCTCGCCACCCACATCGCCACGCGCGCCGACCTTCTTGCGCGCTCGAACGCGCTCTTCGAGGCGGTCGCCTCGGGCAAGGTGAAAATCGAGACCACCGCCCGCTACCGGCTCGCCGACGCCGCGCAGGCGCACCGCGATCTGGAAGGCCGCAAGACCACCGGCTCGGTGGTGCTCGTGCCCTGAGGGGGCGCGCTGGACGCCGACTGGCTGCGGCGGCATTTCGCCGTCGCACGGCCGCCCGAGGCAGCGTTGCGCGCCGACGAAGGCGCGCAGCCGCACGCAGGCCCGCTCGTTCCGGCGTCGGTTCTCGTGCCGATCGTCGCGCGCGAGAACGCGCTCACGGTGCTCTTTACGCGCCGCACCGAGCACCTCAAGGCGCACTCCGGGCAGGTGGCGTTTCCGGGCGGGCGGGCCGAGCCGCAGGATCGCGGTCCGGAGGCGACGGCGCTGCGCGAGGCAAAAGAGGAGATCGGCCTCGAGCCGGACCGCGTCGAGCTGCTCGGACGACTGTCGGCGTACGACACGCGGACCGGATTTCGCGTCACGCCGGTGGTCGGTCTCGTGCCGACGCCGCTTGCGCTCGCGCCCGATCCGAACGAGGTCGCCGAGGTCTTCGAGGTGCCGCTCGCGTTCCTGCTCGATCCGCGCAACCACCGGCGCGACAGTCGCCTCTGGCAGGGCGAAGTACGCCGGTTCTACACCATCGCGTGGGGCGAGCGCGTCATCTGGGGCGCGACCGCCGCGATCGTGGTCAACCTGTCGCGCTACCTGCGCGCGGCGGCTCGTTAGCGGCGCGCTCCGGGCGCCGGCGCCCCCCGGGCGCGCGCCGCGACCTGCTCGCGCGCGTACAGCCGCGCGAAGTTCGCGAGCGAGTGCAGGTGGGCGTACACGCGGCTCGGCGTGCCGCGCTCGGCGAGAGACTTCAGGTCGGCGGCCGCGAGCGCGGCGAGACGCGCCTCGTCCACGCGATACATGCCCGCGACGCGCGTCCTCGCGCGCGCCCCTTTCCGGACCTCCATCGTGAACGGGGCGAAAACACCGAGGCGCGCAAGCGTCGCGCACATGTCGGCGGGCCGGTCGAGGTCCGCCTCGTATTCGGCCAGCAGGCGCTCGATCGCCTGCCAGCGCGGGGTCGGCCGACCCTCGCCGTCGAACGGCGCGACCCTGCCCGGTTCGAGGCAGGCGCGCGCAACGCACACGAGCCGCTCGCCGCTCGGCACGCCATCGCGGTAGACCTTGGAGAGGCAAAAGGGGTAGCGCCGCACGTAGGCGGGCAGGTACGCCTGCGGGTCCCAGTCGCCGGGGGCGTCGACGAACAGGTTCGTGCCCTCGGCCAGCCCGAGCACGATCACCGGCGAGAAACTCGCGCCGCCGTCGCCCGAAGCGAACACGATCGGGTAATCGCGCGCGGCGGCGACGAACTCGGAATACGAGAGCGCGAGCGCGTTCAGCGCACGGCAGAACGAGGGCGCGCCGCCTGCGGGCAGCAGGACGCGGTCGGTTGTCTGCAGCGGAACGACCTCGTCGCAGCCGAACGGCGGCGCGATTCTCAGGGTAAAGGCATTGTATAGAATGGCCCGATGGGCGTCGTCGCGATCGTCGCCGCGCTGATCCTCGAGCAATGGCGCCCGGTGGGCGACCGCAAGGCGGTGTTCGCGCTCGTCGCCGCGTGGGCCGACTGGCTGGAACGCACGTTCAACGCCGGCGATGCGCGCCACGGCGCGATCGCCTGGGCGATCGCGGTCTCGGTGCCGGTGGCGGCGGCGCTCGCGCTCCATGCGGCGGCGCTGTGGGCGAGCCCGTTCGCCGCGCTGCTCGTCGACATCGGGGCGCTCTACCTCACGCTCGGGTTCCGGCAGTTCAGCCACTGGTTTACCGGCATCCAGACCGCGCTGAAGAGCGGCGAAGCCGAGCGCGCGCGCGAGCTGATCGGCGCCTGGCGCGGCGAGCCGGCCGAACATCGCAGCAGCGAGGAGGTCGCGCGGCTTGCGCTGGAGGAAGCGCTCGTCGCCTCGCACCGTCACGTGTTCGCGGTGCTGTTCTGGTTCGTGCTCCTTCCGGGCCCGAGCGGCGCGATCCTCTATCGCCTTGCGGCGTTTCTCGCGCGCCGCTGGGCGGGCCTCGGGGCGTTCGGCGAGTTCGCCCAGCGCGCGCTCTACGCGCTCGAGTGGCCGACCGCGCGGCTGACCGCGGCCGCCTTCGCGGTGGTCGGCGACTTCGAGGACGCGGTGTACTGCTGGCGCACGCAGGCCGCGGCTTGGTCCGACCGCAATCTCGGCATCGTGCTCGCCGCCGGCGCGGGCGCGATGGGCGTGCGGCTCGGCATGCCGCTCGCCGGCGTCGCGGGGCTGGAACCCCGGCCGGAACTGGGCGTCGGCGCGCCGGCCGACCCGGCGTTCCTCGACAGCGCGGTCGGCCTGCTCTGGCGCAGCGTGGTGCTCTGGGTGTTCGTGCTCGCGGTCCTGTCGCTCGTGCGCGCGCTGTAGGGACTGCGCCGGGCGAGGAACCCGCGCGCGCGGCGCTGCCCGATCACGGCGCGGCGACGATGCGGCGATAGAGCTCGAGCCGACGGAGCGGGACGAGGCCCGCCTGCGCCGCCGCCTGTACCGCGCAGTCCGGCTCGGCGAGATGGCGGCAGTCGCGGTAGCGGCAGCGCGCGGCGTGCGGCGCGAATTCCGGGAATCCCTCGGCGATCTCGTGCGCCGAAAGGCCGGCCAGTCCGAACTCCGACAGCCCCGGCGTATCGACGATTTCGCTACGCGCATCGAGCGCGTACAGCCGCGCCGCCGTCGTCGTGTGCCGTCCGGTGCCGAGAAATCGGGAGATTTCTCCGATTCGCACCTCCGCGTCCGGCACGAGCGCGCGCACGAGGGTCGATTTGCCCATGCCCGACTCGCCGACGAGCACGCTGCGGTGACCGGAAAGCCGCGCACGCAGCGGGCCGGCGTCGCGCCTGGCCGCGATCTCGAGGACCTCGATGCCGGCGGCGCGAAACGGCGCAAGGCGCGCGCGCGCCTGCGCGAGCGTCTCGACGAGGTCGACCTTGTTGAGCACGACGAGCGCGCAGGCGCCGGCGCGGCGGGCGGCGACCAGCACGCGCGCAAGGAGTTCGTCCGAAAACGCCGGTTCGCAGGCCGCGAGCAGTACCACCTGCGAGAAATTTGCCGCGATCAGCTTGGTGCGCGCGCCGCTCGAGCGCGCGAGGACGTTGCGCCGCGGCGCGACCGAGGCGATCACGTCCGGCGCGCGCAGCTCGACGCGGTCGCCGGCCACGACCTGGATACGGCGGTTCGCCGTCCGCGCCGCGACCGGCGCGCCGCCGCCGTCGGGACGAACGAGCGCCGTGCGGCCGAAGCCGGCGACGACGGTCCCCCAGGCCGATCGCTCGCTAGAGCTCAAACAGCGCGTCGCATTTCGCGGCGCAGATGAAGTCGTTCTCCGACAGGCCGCCGATCGCGTGGGTGACGTAGGTCACCCGGCACTGGTTGTAGCCGACCTCGAGGTCGGGGTGGTGATCCTCGCGGTGCGAGATCCAGGCGAGCGCGTTCACGAACGCCATCGTCTCGTAGTGGTCGCGGAAGCGGTAGCGTTTGGCGAGGCGGCCGTCCTCGATCGCCCAGCCGTCGAGCCGGGCGAGCATCTGCTGCGCCTGCGCGCGATCGAGCGGGGGCACCCCGCCCTCGCAGGGCTTGCACCTTTTTCTTGCGAGCTCGTTCATGCGGACCTCCTGCGGTTCAGGCCGTGCGCAGGCGCGCGATGCGCGCCGCCGCGGGCGGATGCGTATCGTAGAACGCCGAGTGCAGCGGATCGGGCGTGAGCGTCGCCGCGTTGTCCCGGTAGAGCTTGACGAGGGCCTGCGCGAGGTCGCGCGCGCTCGATTGCGCCGCCGCGTAGGCGTCGGCCTCGTACTCGTCGCGGCGCGACAGCAGCCCGAGCAGAGGTTGCAGGAAGAACGCGAACACCGGCACGACGAGGAAAAACAGCACGAGCGCGGTGGCTGGCGTGCGCGTCTGGACGCCGAGCGCCGCGTAGAAGCCCTCGTGCGCGGCCGCCTGCGCGAGCAGCCACAGCAGCGCGAACGAGACGCCGGCGGCGAGCGCAAGGCGCTTCGGAACGTGCCGATGCCGGTAGTGGCCCAGCTCGTGCGCGAGCACCGCCTCGACCTCGGCGGGCGCAAGGCGCGCAAGCAGCGTGTCGAAGAGCACCACCCGTTTGGCGGCGCCGACGCCGGTGAAGTACGCGTTGCCGTGCGCCGAGCGCCGCGAGCCGTCCATCACGTACACGCCGTCGGCGCGAAAGCCGCAGCGCGCAAGCAGCGCCGCGATCCGTCCGGCGAGCGCCGGATCGGCGAGCGGCGTGAAGCGGTTGAAAAGCGGCGCGATCAGCGTCGGCCACGCCACGAGCACGAGCACGTTGAACGCCGTCCACGCGAGCCACGCCCACAGCCACCAGCGCTCGCCGGCCGCCTGCATCAGCCAGAGAACGAGCGCGACGAGCGGCGCACCGAGCACGAGCGCGACCGCCGTCTGCTTGGCGAGGTCGACGACGAAGAGCCGCGGCGTCATGCGGTTGAACCCGAAGCGCGCCTCGATCGCGAACACCCGCCAGAGCGCGAAAGGCAGATCGAGCAAGGCAAGAAGCGCGGCCACCGAGCCGATCAGCGCAAGCCCGTGCGCGAGCCCCTCCGGCGCGAGCCACACCGCCCAGGCGCGCGCGAGCGCCTCGAGCAGCCCGCCGAACGTCAGCACGACGAGCGCGGCCGCATCGGCGAGCGCCTGCGCAGCGCCGAGCCGCGTGCGCGCGACCGCGTAGTCGGCGGCTTTCGCGTGCGCTTCGAGCGGAACGGCGTCGCGAAACGGCGGCGGCACCGCGCCGCGGTGCGCGCGCACGTGCCGCACCTGGCGGACCGCGAGCCACAGGCGAAGCGCGACGGCGGCCGCGAGCGCGCCGACGAAGAGTCCGGCGAAGGCGTTCGTCACCGCGTGAGAGAATAGACCATGGCCGACGCGACGGACAACACGGGCGCCGACCGGCTGGTCTGGATCGACATGGAGATGTCGGGTCTTGCGCCCGAGCGCGACCGGATCCTCGAGATCGCGCTGCTCGTCACCGACGCGCAGCTTCGGGTGCTCGCCGAAGGGCCGGTGCTCGTCGTACACCAGCCCGAGGAGGTCCTTGCGGCGATGGACGCGTGGAACCGCAGCATGCACGCGAAGACCGGTCTCGTCGAACGCGTGCGCGCCTCGCGCCTCGACGAGGCGGCGGCGGAACAGGCCGCGCTCGCGTTCCTCGCGCAGCACGTACCGGCCGGCGTCTCACCCATGTGCGGCAACTCGGTCTGCCAGGACCGGCGGTTTCTCGCGCGCTGGATGCCGCGCCTCGAAGCGCATTTCCACTACCGCAATCTCGACGTCTCGACGCTGAAGGAGCTGGTGCGCCGCTGGGCTCCGGAAGTGTTCCGCGCGTTCAAGAAGGAGGGGCGACACCAGGCGCTCGCCGACATCTACGAGTCGATCGAGGAACTGAAGTACTACCGCCGGACCGTGATGACGATCTAGCGCCGGCGGTGCGCCGCTTTCCTGCGCGCCGGCGCGCGCCGGCGCTCCGGCGCCACCTCGACGACGCACTCGATCTCGACCGGAATCCCCATCGGCAGCGACGCCATGCCGACCGCCGAGCGCGCATGGCGCCCCGCCTCGCCGAACACCTCGACGAAGAGGTCGGAGCAGCCGTCGATCACCTTCGGATGGTCCTCGAACCCGGGCACCGCGTTCACCATGCCGAGCACCTTGACCACGCGGCGCACGCGGTCGAGGCTGCCGAGTTCGGCGCGCATCGCGGCAAGGAGCTCCAACCCTACCGAGCGCGCGTGGCGGTAGGCCTCTTCGACCGTGATCTCGGCGCCGACCTTGCCGCGCGGGCGCACGCCGCCCGCCTCGCGCGGTCCCTTGCCGGCGAGGAAAAGGAGGTTGCCGCTGCGCACCGCGTTGACGTAATTCGCGACCGGCGCCGATCCGGCACCGAGTTCGATACCGAGCGCGCGCAGCCGCGCCTCGGCGCTCATGCGAGCAGCTCGGCCGGCACCACCTTGCCGGGGTTCATCAGATTGTGCGGGTCGAGCGTGCGCTTGATCTCGGCCATGAGCGCGACCGCGTCTTCGCCGAGTTCCCGTCGCATCGAGTCGATCTTGCCCATGCCGACGCCGTGTTCGCCGGTGCAGGTGCCCTCCATCCGGAGCGCGCGCTCGACGAGCCGCCGGTTGAACTGCTTGGCGAGCTCCAGTTCCTCGGGCCTCGCCGGATCGACGAGGAACATCAGGTGGAAGTTGCCGTCGCCGATGTGACCGAGCAGCGGCACCGGCGCGATATAGTGCTTGACGTCCTCCATCGTCTCGCGCACGCACTCGGCGAGGCGCGAGATCGGCACGCACACGTCGGTCGAGATCGCGCGCGCGCCGGGCCGAAGCTGCAGGCAGGCGAAATAGGCGTGGTGGCGCGCCTCCCAGAGCTGCGAGCGCTCCTCCGGCCGCGTCGCCCACTGAAAGTCCATGCCGCCGTTCTCCTTCGCGATCGCCTGCACGGTTTCGGCCTGCTCGACGACGCTCGCCGACGAGCCGTGAAACTCGAAGAACACGGTCGGCGCGACGCGGTAGGCCGTCTTCTTGTAGCGGTTGATCGCGGCGATCGTGTTCTCGCAGACGATCTCCGAGCGCGCGATCGGCACCCCGGCCTGGATCGTCTGGATCACGGTATTGGTGCAGCCGTCCACGGTCGCGAACGCGCACACCGCGGCCGACATCGCCTCCTGGACCGGATAGAGGCGCACGGTCACCTCGGTGATGATGCCGAGCGTGCCCTCGGAGCCGACGAACAGGCGCGTGAGATCGTAGCCGGCGGCCGATTTTTTTGCGCGGCGCGCGGTCTGGATGACGCGGCCGTCGGCGAGCACCACCTTCAGCGCGAGCACGTTTTCGCGCATCGTGCCGTAGCGCACGGCGTTCGTGCCCGAGGCGCGGGTCGCCGCCATGCCGCCGAGGGTCGCGTCCGCCCCGGGGTCGACCGGGAAGAACAGGCCGGTGTGCTTGATGTGCTCGTTCAGCTGCTTGCGGGTCACCCCCGCCTCGACCACCGCATCCAGGTCGGCCTCGTGCACCGCGAGCACGCGGTTCATCTGCGAAAGGTCGATGCACACGCCGCCGCGCACCGCGAGCACGTGGCCTTCGAGCGAGGTGCCGACCCCGTAGGGGATCATCGGCACGCGGTGCCGTCGCAGGACGTTGACGATGTCGCGCACCTCGTCGGTGGAGCGCGGAAAGACCACCGCGTCCGGCGGCGCATACGGGAAATACGACTCGTCCTTGCCGTGGTGCTCGCGCACCGCGGAGGCGGTCGAGACGCGTTCGCCGAGCAGCGCGCGAAGCTCCGCGACGACCGACGGATCGAATTCCCTTGGCTTGTTCATCTCCGGCTCCCTCGCCGCGCGGCGACAGCCGCTCGCGCGCTATTTTAGGCGGATCTCGCCCTCGAACGGCACCCGTACCCCGAGTGCGGGAATTTCGAGCGTGACGCGCGCCGCGAGCGCCTCGTCGCCGCCCAGCCGCTTCGCCTCGAGCGCCTCGCGTACCGCCTGCTCGATCTCGCGCTGCGAGTTGACGCCGACCATCTTCAGGAATTTGCGGATGCTCAGATTGAAGGTCTCCGGGTCCATGTGCACTCTCCCTCGAGCAGCCGGGCGGCGAGCCGCTTGCCGAGCTCGACGCCCCATTGGTCGAAACTGTCGATATTCCAGATGACACCCTGCGTGAACACCTTGTGCTCCCAGGCCGCAAGCAGCGCCCCGAGCGTACGCGGCGTGACGCCGCGCATGCGCAGCAGACTCGAGGGGCGATTGCCGGGGCAGCGCCGGAACGGGGCGAGCGCCGCGTCCTCGGCGCCGGTGCCGAAGGCGAGCGCATCGGCCTGCGCGCGCGCGTTCGCCGAAAGCAGCGGGTCCACCGCCGGATCGATGAAATCGACCGGCACCACCTGCGTGCCCTGGTGCAGTAGCTGGTGAAACGAATGCTGGCTCGGCGGGCCTTCCGCCCCCCAGAGCACCGGCGCGGTGTCGTAATCGACCGGAACGCCGCGATGGTCGACGCGCTTGCCGTTCGATTCCATTTCGAGCTGCTGCAGGTGTGCGGGAAGAAGCTTGAGCGCGTGCGCGTACGGCAGCACCGCGTGCGTGCGGCAGCCGAGGAAATTGACGTTCCAGACCCCGATCAGCGCCATCAGCACCGGAAGGTTGCGCGCGGGCGGCGCCGAGGCGAAATGCCGGTCCATCGCGCGCGCGCCTTCGAGCAGTTCGTGGAAGCGCCGCGCACCGAGCGCGGCAAACGCCGTAAAGCCCGCCGCCGACCACAGCGAATAGCGCCCGCCGACCCACTCGGGCATCGCGAGCACCTCGGCGGCGCCGAACGCGCGCGCCGCGGCGGTGTTGTTCGTCACCGCGTAGATATGCCGCGCGCCCCAGCGCTTTGCCGCCTCGGCGTTCGCGAGGGTCTCGACGGTCGTGAAAGTCTTCGAGACCACGACGAAGAGCGTCGTGCGCGGATCCGCGCCCTCGAGCGCGCGCGCGAGCGCCCGCGGGTCGGGACTCGCGACGAACCGCGTCTCGAACGCAGCGCCGTCGGCGAGCGCGCTCGCGACGAGCCGCGGTCCGAGGT
Source organism: Burkholderiales bacterium (assembly GCA_026416295.1). Taxonomy (GTDB): domain Bacteria; phylum Pseudomonadota; class Gammaproteobacteria; order Burkholderiales; family SG8-39; genus RBG-16-66-20. The sequence goes on from JAOAFL010000097.1 coordinate 34,320, forward strand.
CCGAGCCGCCGATGCCGAGGTTGACGATGCGGCGGATGCCCGCCTCGGCGAGGCCTGCCGCAAGCGCAGCCATGCGCTCGAGCGTCGCCTGCACTTCCTCGGGCGCCTCGGCCCCGGCGCGGAGCGCCGTGTGCCAGGCGGCGCGCTTCTCGGTGAAGTTGACGCAGCGACCTTCGAGCAGCGCCGCGCGCCACGCCTCGAGGCCCCGTTCGGCGGCGAGCGCAAAGAGCAGGTCGAGCACCTCCGCGTCGAGGCGCTGGCGCGAGTAGTCGAGCGAAAGGCCGCAGGCATCGGCGACGAGACGCTCGGCGCGCGAGGGCTCGGCCGCCAGCCGCTCGGCAAGATGTACCGTGCGCCAGCGCGCGGCCTGCGCCGCGAGCTGCGCCCACGCGCGGCATTCGGTGGGCGGGGTCGTGTTCACGGTTCGATCTCGCGCCGATACAGGCGATAGCGCTCCGATTTGTCGCCCGGTCGGCCGACGTCTGCGAGTTTCGTCCAGCCCGGTCCCGGCGCGCCCGCCTCGTGCTGCGGCCGGCCCTGCACCAGGAGGTAGCGGCACTCGGCCGGGGCCGCGACCGTGCGGATGCCGGCATGGTAGCTGAGCGCGGCGCGCTGCGGCAGACCGAGGTCGCGCCCGGCGATGCATCCGGGCGCGGCCGGCAGACTCGCGCGCAGCTGCAGCGCCACGGCGCGGTAGCTCTTCTGGTAGTCGGCCCACGGCATCCACAGCATCGCGAACGTCCCCCAGAGGAGCGCGACGCCGGCGGCCCAGCGAAGGAGCGCGCGCGCGGGCGAGGGCGCCGCAAAGAGCACGAGGTAGAGCCACCCGAGCGCGAGCGCGAGCGCAAACAGCACCGGCAGCCAGTCGAACTGCGCCGCGAATCCGGGCGCGGTCTTCGCGAAATTGCGCGCGATGCGCGGCGGCCAGCCGCTCGTCATCGCGACGTACCCCAGCCACACGAGCGCGGTGAAAAAGCCGAACGTCATGATTCCCAGCCAGTCGAGCGCGGCTGCGGCGCCGCGGCGAAGCTGCGGCACGCCCTGCGCCGCGAGCAGCGCGAGCGGCGCAAGCAGCGCGGCGGCGTGGATGTCGCGCATCGCGCCGTGCCAGGCGATCGCCGCGAGCGCCGCCACCGCCGCCGCGAGCGGCGCGAACACGCGCGCGGTGCGCCACTCGCGCCGCAGCGCCCAGGCGGCCCACAGCGCGAGCGGCCAGGCCGGCCACGCGAACCAGCTGGCGGTGACGAGGAAGTAGCGCAGCGCCGCGCCGAAGTCGCCGCGCGCGCGTACCGCCTCGCTCCACCAGGCGGCCGCGTGCTCGGGCGCGCGCGACCAGAGCGCGAGCGCCCAGAGGCCGGCCGCGAGCGCCGGAAGCGCGAGCGCCGGAAGCAGAAACGCGCCCGCACGGCGCGTGCGCAGCTCGTCGCAGACCGCGTGCGAGGCGAGCGCCGCGGCGGCGAGCGCGAGCGGCACCACGACCCCGGCCGACAGGAACGCGACCGCGAGCGCCGCGCCGAACGCGGCGCCGGCGGCGAGCGGCCGGTGCGGCGCGCGAAAGAGGAACAGGAACGCCGCGCACGAGGCCGCGAGCGCGGCGAGCTCAGGCACCGCCTCGTGCGCGTGCACGATCAGGCCGATCGAACCGGCAAGAGCGAGCATCGCGCAGGCGCCGGCGGCGCGGGCGTCGGCGCGCGTGCGCGCGCCGACGCCGTGCCGGGCCGCGAGATAGAGGAACCAGAACGCGAGGAGCACGCACGCGCCGCTTGCGAGCCGCGCCGCGTCGTGAAACGCGAGCGGGCCGGCGAACGCCGCACCGAAGAGCGCGGCGAGCCAGTGATAGAGCGGCGGATCCTCGAGCCAGGGCTCGCCCGCGACCCGCGGCAGCAGCCAGTCGCCCGAGGCGAGCATCTCGCGCGCGATCTCGATCGCGACCACGTCGAACGCCTTCCACGGGTCGTGATGCGCGAGTCCGGGAAAGACGAACAACGCCGCGAGCGCGACGAGCACCGCGCGCGGCGGCGGAAACGCAAGGCGCCGGATCATCGGCCGCTATTGTCGGCCAGGCGAAAAGAAAAGGGGCAGCCGGCGCTGCCCCTCGTTCGCGCGCGCCGCGGCCGTCTCAGGCGGCCGGCTTCTTCGCGTAGCGGCGCTTGAACTTTTCCACGCGCCCGGCGGTGTCGACGATCTTGTGCTTGCCGGTATAGAACGAGTGCGACTCCGAGGACACCTCGACCTTCACCACCGGATACTCGTTGCCGTCGGCCCACTTCATGGTCTCGCGCCCGCGGGTATCGATCGCCGAGCGCGTGAGGAACGCGTGGTTCGAGGCAGTGTCGAGAAAAATCACCGGGCGGTAGACGGGGTGGATGCCTTTTTTCATGGTCTCGGCCTGCAAAAACGGGCTGACACTATACGGGAGCGCGCCCCCGCGCGCAATCGGCGGCGGTTAGCCGCGACGCATCGATTCGAAGAACTCGGCGTTCGACTTGGTGGCGCGGATCTTGTCGATCAGGAATTCGGCCGCCTCCAGCTCGTCCATCGGATATAGGAGCTTTCGCAGGATCCAGATCTTCTGCAGCTGCTCGCGCGGCAGCAGCAGTTCCTCGCGCCGCGTGCCCGAGCGGTTGACGTTGATCGCCGGGAAAATGCGCTTTTCGTGCATGCGCCGGTCGAGGTGGATCTCGAGGTTGCCGGTGCCCTTGAACTCCTCGTAGATCACGTCGTCCATGCGGCTGCCGGTGTCGATGAGCGCGGTCGCGATGATCGTGAGCGAGCCCCCCTCCTCGATGTTCCGCGCCGCGCCGAAGAAGCGCTTCGGTTTCTGCAGCGCGTTCGCGTCCACACCGCCGGTGAGCACCTTGCCCGAGGCGGGCTGCACGGTGTTGTAGGCGCGCGCAAGGCGCGTGATCGAGTCGAGCAGGATCACCACGTCCTTCTTGTGCTCGACCAGGCGCTTCGCCTTTTCGATCACCATCTCGGCGACCTGCACGTGGCGCGAGGCGGGCTCGTCGAAGGTCGAGGCGACCACCTCGCCGCGCACCGACCGGCTCATCTCGGTCACCTCCTCGGGCCGCTCGTCGATCAGCAGCACGATCAGCACGATGTCCGGGTAGTTGGCCGTGAGCGCGTGCGCGATATGCTGCAGCATCACGGTCTTGCCCGCCTTCGGCGGCGAGACGATGAGGCCCCGCTGGCCCTTGCCGATCGGCGCGATGATGTCGATGATGCGGCCGGTGATGTTCTCCTCGGCTTTGATGTCGCGCTCGAGCTTGAGCTGCTCGTCCGGGTGCAGCGGCGTCAGGTTCTCGAACAGGATCTTGTGCTTGGTCGCCTCGGGCGGCTCGCCGTTGATGCGGTCCACCTTGACGAGCGCGAAATAGCGCTCGCCGTCCTTGGGCGTGCGGATCTCGCCCTCGATCGTGTCGCCGGTGTGCAGGTTGAAGCGCCGGATCTGGGAGGGCGACACGTAGATGTCGTCGGCCGAGGCGAGGTACGAGGTGTCGGGCGAGCGCAGGAACCCGAAGCCGTCGGGCAGCACCTCGAGCGTGCCGTCGCCGTAGATCGTTTCGCCCTTCTTCGCCTGGTTCTTGAGCATGGCGAAGATCAGGTCCTGCTTGCGCATGCGATTCGCGCCCTCGACGCCGCTTTGCGCCGCGCGCTCCATCAACTCCGATACGTGCAGGCTCTTCAGTTCCGACAGGTGCATGACTCGCTACAGGAAAAGGCCGTCAGACGCCCGGCGCGGGTGCGGTTGCGATCGGAAGACGCGCCGGAGTCCGGCGCCGGATGTGTGCTGCTTCGCCGCCGCGCCGCTCCGCGACGCAGCGATCGCGTCAAAGACTAGTCGAGTTCAAATGTTGCTGTCAAGAAACGCCGTGAGCTGGGACTTGGTGAGCGCGCCCACCCGCGTCGCCTCGACGTTGCCGTTTTTGAACAGCATCAGCGTCGGGATGCCGCGGATGCCGAAGCGCGCCGGAACGGTCTGATTCTCGTCGACGTTCATCTTCGCGACCTTCAGGCGGCCGTTGTATTCGCGCGCGACCTCCTCCAGAAGCGGCGCGATCGCCTTGCACGGCCCGCACCACTCGGCCCAGTAGTCCACCAGCACCGGAATGTCGCTTTTCAGCACCTCGGGTTCGAAGGTCTCGTCGGTCACCTGAATCGTCGAACTGGCCATGATCCTCGGACTCTGCGTGTCGGGGAAAAAGCGGAACGAAGTTCGACCGATATTATGGGGGCGCGTCGCGGCAAACCCAAGCTTCGTGCTAAATTATTGATTGCAAACCCGTTCCCCGAACCGCGCCCGGTCCATGGCTTACGTCGTCACGGAAAGCTGCATCAAGTGCAAGTACACCGACTGCGTGGACGTCTGCCCGGTCGACTGCTTCCGGGAAGGCCCGAACATGCTGGTGATCGACCCCGACGAGTGCATCGACTGCACGCTGTGCGTGCCCGAGTGCCCGGTCGAGGCGATCTACGCCGAAGACGACGTGCCCGACGGCCAGCGCGAATGGATCGCGCTCAACCGCGAGCTCGCCGCGCTCTGGAAGCCGATCATCGAGCGCAAGCCGGCCCCGCCGGACGCGGACGAGTGGGCGAAGGTGCGGGAAAAGAAACACCTCCTCGAGCGATAGCGGGACGCGCGAGGGCGCGCGCCCTGCGCGCGGGCGACCGCGACGCCTAGGGCGCGTCGCGGCGAGGCTCGCCGCCTGAGCCCGGTGCGCCGATACACTCGCGCCGTGGACGCGCCGCCGCTTTCGAAGGAAGAGCTGTTCGCCCGGCTCGCCGAAGGCCGGGCGGCTGGCGTCACGGTGGTGACCCCGAACGCCCGGCTCGCCCGCGAGCTCGCCCGGGAGTTCGACGAGCGGCAGTCGGCCTGCGGCCGCGAGCGCTGGGAAACCGCCGACATCCTGCCGCTCGCTGCGTTCCTCGAGCGCACCTGGGAGGAGGCGCTCTATGCGCCGGGCGGCGCCGCGCTGCCCGTGCTGCTCGCGCCGGCGCAGGAACGCGAGCTGTGGGAAGAGGCGATCGCGGCCTCGCGCTGGGCGGACGCGCTCCTTGACGTTGCGCGCACCGCGGCGCAGGCGATGGACGCCTGGCGGCTCGCGCACGCCTGGCGCATCCCGCTCGCGGCGGGTGCCGCAGCCGGCACCGAGGACGCGCGCGCGTTCGCCGCCTGGGCGACGGCGTACGCAAGGCGCACTCGGCGCGGCGGGTTCACCGACGGGGCGCGCCTTGCCGATCTGGGGCTGGTTGCGCGCGGCACACGGCTGCTCGTCGCCTACGGCTTCGACCTGCTCACCCCGCAGGCCGAGGCGGTGCTTCGGCGCTACCAGCATCGCGTCTGCGCCCCGGCGCCGCGGCGCGCGCGCGTCTTGCGCGCGGGCTTTGCCTCGGCGGCCGAGGAGCTGGAGGCTGCGGCGTGGTGGGCGCGGGCACGGTTGCAATCCGGCGCGCGGCGAATCGGCGTCGTCGTGCCCGATCTCGCCGAGCGGCGTCGCGAGGTGGCGCGCGTCTTCGCCCGCGTGCTCGCGCCCGCGAGCGTGCTCGCGGGCGCAGGCGGCGCGCCGATGCCGTTCGAGCTTTCGGCCGGCGCGCCGCTCGCCGAGTGGCCGCTCGTCGCGAGCGCGCTCGATCTGCTCGATGCTGCGCACGGCGAGGTCGCCTTCGAGGTCGCGAGCCGGCTGCTGCGCTCGCCGTTCCTCGGCGGCGCCGAATCCGAGCGCGAGGCGCGCGCGCTGCTCGATGCGCGGCTGCGGCGCGACTGCGGCCCGCGCATCGGCCTCGCCGGACTCGCCGCGCGCGCCCGCGACTGCCCGCGGCTCGCCGCGCATTTTTCCGCGGCGCTCGAGGTGCGGCGCGCGGGCGAGGCGCCGCGCGACTGGGCGCAGCATTTCGCCGCGATCCTCGCGGCCGCCGGGTTTCCGGGCGAGCGCACCCTCGACTCGAGCGAATACCAGGTGCGCGAGAAGTGGCATGCGCTGCTCGCCGAGTTCGCGCGGCTCGGCACGGTGCGCGCGCGGCTTGCGCCGAGCGAGGCGCTCGCGCGGCTGCGACGGCTCGCGGCCGAGACCCCGTTTCAGCCCGAGGCGGGCGATCCGCCGATCCAGGTCCTCGGTCTGCTCGAGGCGGCCGGGCAGCAGTTCGACGCGCTGTGGGTGAGCGGTCTCACCGACGAAGCCTGGCCGCTTCGCGTGCAGCCGAACCCGTTCCTGCCGATCGCGGCGCAAAAACGCGCGGGCGTCCCCCAGGCGTCGGCCGAGCGCTCCTTCGCGCTCGATCGGCAGCTCACCGCCGCCTGGGCGGCGTCGGCCGACGAGGTGGTGTTTTCCTGGCCGCGGCGCGAGGAGGACCGCGACCTCGCGCCGAGTCCGCTGATCCTGCCGTACGAGGAGCGCGTGCCCGAGGTCGAGCGCGGTCCGCGGCATCGCGATCTGATCCATGCGGCGCGCGCGCTCGAGGAAGTCGCCGACGCGAGCGCGCCGTTCGCCGAGCGCGCGGCGCGCGGCGGCACGCGGCTCGTCGCCGATCAGGCGGCCTGCCCGTTTCGCGCGTTCGCGCGCCATCGTCTCGCCGCCGAAGCGCTCGAGACGCCGCAGCCTGCGCCCGATGCGCGCACCCGCGGCAAGCTCGCGCACGTGCTGATGGCCGAGATCTGGCGCGCGCTCGGCTCGAGTGCGGCGCTCGGCTCGGCGGACCACGCCGCGGTGATCGCCGAGGCGGCGCGCGCCGCGGTGCGCAAGGTGGGCCTATCCGGAGCGCTCGCCGATCTCGAGACCGAGCGCCTTGCGCGGCTTGCGCGCGAGTGGCTCGCGCTCGAGCGCGCGCGCGGCGCCTTCGAGGTGGTGCGCATCGAGGCGCGCATCGAGTTCGCGATCGGCGGCCTTTCGCTCGCCGGGGACCTCGATCGCATGGATCGGCTGGCCGACGGCACCTTCGCCGTGATCGACTACAAGACCGGCAGCCGAGCGAGCGTGCGCGACTGGCTGGAGGAGCGTCCCGACGACCCGCAACTGCCGCTCTACGCGATCGCGGCGCGCGAGCCGGTGACCGCGGTCGCGTTCGCCCGGCTGCGAAGCGGCGCGCTCGGCTTCGTCGGTCTGGCTGCCGGCGAGTGCGGCATTCCCGGCGTCTCGCCCGCCGCCGACTGGGACGCGCTCGTGCGCGACTGGCGCGCGCGGCTCGACGCGCTCGTGCGCGAATTCGCCGCCGGGCACGCGGCGGTCGCGCCCAAGCGCGGCCTCGCCACCTGCCGCGACTGCGACCTGCAGCCGCTCTGCCGGGTGTACGAGACACTCTCGGCGCTCGACGCCGAGGAGCAGACGTGAGCCGCGGCGCTCGCCTACGCCGAGCCGCGCGGCTCGGGCAGATTGCGCGCGACGAAGTTGTCGACCGCGGTGAGGATCTCGGCAAGATGCGGGCGCGCGTACGGCGTCGACTGAATCCAGGCCGCGTACAGCTCGCCTTCGGGGCGCACGAGCAGCAGTCCCGGCTCGGTGAACAGCATCGGCTCCTTCAGGCCGGTCTCCGGGTTGAGCCCGCGGCCCTCGGAGATGTAGAGGCCGGCCTTTCGCGCGTCTTCCGGATCGACGCCGTAGCCGACGCGCAGGTGCCGCAGGTTCCATTCGGCGACCGCGCGCTCGGCGCCCTCGCGCCGATCGCACGAGAGCGCGATCACGGACACGCCGCGCTTTTCGAACTCGGGCGCGAGGCGATCGAGGTCGACGAGCCAGTTGCGGCAGATCGGGCAGAAGATGCCGCGGTAGAACGCGAGCAGCGCGAGCTTGTCGGGCTTTTCGCGCGCGAGCGCCCAGCGACCGCCGCCCGCGAGGCGGGCGTCGATCGCGGGCATCGTGTCGCCGGGAATCACGCGCATCGCAGCGTCTCGTGAGCGCCTCGGACGCGATCATAGCGGATGCCGACGAGCGCGCACGCGCGCTCGATCCGACGCGCTCGTTCATCGTGCAGGCGCCGGCGGGCTCGGGCAAGACCTCGCTGCTGGTTGCCCGTTACCTTCGGTTGCTCGAGACTGCGCGTCGCCCCGAGGAGGTGCTCGCGATCACCTTCACGCGCAAGGCCGCCGCCGAGATGCGCCGGCGCGTGCTCGAGGCGCTGCCCGCGCGCGCCGACGTCGCGCACCGGCTGCGCATCGAAACGATCGACGCGTTCTGCCTCTCGCTCGCGCGGCAACTGCCGGTGCCGGCGAAATTCGGCGTGCCGCCGGGCATCGCCGAGGACGCGCGCCCGCTCTATCGCGAGGCGGCGCAGCGCGCGCTCGCGGACCCCGCGTGCCCGGCGGTCGCGCGGCTGCTCGCGCACCTCGACGGCCACGTCGCGCTCGCGGTCGATCTGCTCGCGGCGATGCTCGCGCGGCGCGACCAGTGGCTGCGCCACGCCGGCCGCACGCCGACGCGCGAGGACCTGGAGGCGGCGCTCGCGCGCGAGCGCGAGCGGCTCATCGCGCAGGCGCGCGCGCTCGATGCGCGCGCCTCGGTCGAGTTCGCGCGCGAGGTGCTCACCGCGAAGGGCGAATGGCGCAAGCGCGCGCCGGCGGCGCTCGCGGCCGCCGGCAACGAGCGGCTGCGCGCGGCGCTCGCGGCGCTCCTTGCGCTTCCGCCCGAGCGCTACAGCGACGCGCAGTGGGAGGCGCTCGAGGCGCTCCTTGCGGTGCTGCGGCTCGCGGTGGCCGAACTGAAGCTCGTGTTCGCCGAGGCCGGCGCGTGCGATTTCACCGAGATCGCGCAGGGCGCGGTGCGCGCGCTCGGCACGCCCGACGCCCCGACCGACCTTCTGCTCGCGCTCGACTACCGCATTCACCACGTGCTGGTGGACGAGTTCCAGGACACCTCGCTCAGCCAGCGCGAGCTGCTCGTGTGCCTCACCGCCGGCTGGACGCCGGGCGACGGCCGGACGCTGTTTCTCGTCGGGGACCCGATGCAGAGCATCTACCGGTTTCGCGACGCCGACGTCGGCATCTTCCTGCGCACCTGGCGCGAAGGGCTGCCGAACGTCGCGCTGGAGCGCATCCGCCTGAAGACCAACTTCCGTTCGCAGGCGGCGCTGGTCGCCTGGGTGAACGAGACGTTTCGCCGCGTGCTGCCCGAGCGCGAGGACGAGGCGAGCGGCGCGGTGCCCTTTTCGGCGGCCGCGCCGCACCCGGCGAACGAGGCGCTGCCCGGGCCGGCGGTGCAGTGGCACGCGCCGGCCGACGAGGCCGAGCAGGCGGCGCTCGTCGTGCAGCTCGTTCGCGCGGCCGAAGGCGATTGCGCGCTGCTCGTGCGCAACCGCAGCGCGCTCGCCGAGATCGTGCCGGCGCTCAAGCGCGCGGGCGTGCGCTTTCGCGCGATCGAGATCGAGCACCTGGGCGAGAAACAGGTGGTGCAGGACCTGTTCGCCCTCGCGCGCGCGCTCGCGCACCCGGCCGACCGCGTCGCCTGGCTCGCGCTCGCGCGCGCGCCCTGGTGCGGCATGACGCTCGCGCAACTCGGCCGCGCGCTCGAAGGCCGAAGCGGCACCGTCTGGTCGCTGCTTGCCGAGGTGCCGGAGGCGGCGCGCCTTCGCGCGGCGCTCGCGCCGGCGCTCGAGGCGCGAGGGCGCGCGAGCCTGCGCAGCCGGGTCGAGGGCGCTTGGCTCGCCCTCGGCGGCCCGGCGTGCGTCGCCGATCCGACGGAGCTCGAGGACGCCGAGATCTTCTTCGACGCGCTCGAGCGGCTCGAGCGGGCGGGCGAGGCGGACTTCGCGCGCCTTTCCGAGCTGATCGAGGAGCTTTACGCCGCGCCCGACACCGCCGCCGGCGAGCGCGACCTGCAGGTGATGACCATCCACAAGGCAAAAGGGCTCGAGTTCGACACGGTCATCGTGCCGGGGCTGCACCGCGGGCCGGGCGCGAGCGAGCCGCCGCTCATGCTCTGGCGCGAGCGCGCCGACGCCTCGCTCCTGCTTGCGCCGATCAAGCCGACGGGCGCTGACGCCGATCCGCTCTACGAGTACCTGAAGAGGCTCGAGCGCGAGGCCGAGCAGCACGAGGCGGGACGCCTGCTCTACGTCGCGGCGACGCGCGCGCGTCGCCGCCTGCACCTTCTCGCCTGTCCGCAAAGGACGATGCCGCCGCGACGCAGCCTGCTCGCCTGCGCGTGGGAGGCGGCGAAGCCGCACTACGAGGGCCTCGTGCCGCCGGCGCGCGAGGCGCCGCGCGCCGAGCAACGGTGCGCCCCGTTCGTGCTGAAGCGGCTGCCGCCCGAGTGGCGGATTCCCGAGCCGCCGCCCGCCGCTGCGTGGCAGCCGCGCCCGCCGGCGCAGCGGACGCACGAAGACGTCGAATTCAGCTGGGCGGGCGAAACGATGCGCCAGGTCGGAACGGTCGTTCACCGCTGGCTGCTCGTCATCGCCGCAGACGGCCTGCGCGGCTGGAACGCGCGGCGCGTCGCCGCGCTGCGCCGCGAGTTCGAGCGCGACCTCGCGCGCCGGGGGGCGCAGGCGCCGCGCGCGGCGGCCGCGCTCGTCGCCGCGGCGCTCAGGAACACGCTCGCCGATCCTCGCGGGCGCTGGCTGCTCGGCCCGCATCGGGAAGCCTTGAGCGAGTACCGGATCTCGACGCCGTGCGGGCGCTACGCGATCGACCGCGTGTTTCGCGACGCCGACGGCACGCTTTGGGTGGTCGATTTCAAGACCGGCCGGCACGAGGGCGCCGACCTCGAGGGCTTTCTCGAGCGCGAAATGCAGCGCTACGCCGCGCAGCTCGACGCCTACGCGCGCGCGCTCGGTGGCGCGCGCCGCGGACTCTACTTTCCGCTGCACGCCGCCTGGCGCGAGTATCCGGACTGAGGACGGGTCGGCTGCGCGCTCAGGTGCCGGCGCCGTCTGCGCGCGCGCGCGGGTCGGCGCGCCAGGCGAGCGCGCACCAGTCGTAGTCCTTGCCCTGCTCGAAGAGTTCGGTGAGCTTCGCGAAGCGGCTGCGCGTGCCGTGCAGCACCTCGGCGACGAGTCCGGGGATGAAGCGCCCGCGCGGCAGTACGAGCGTGGGTGTCCGGCTCGCCCCGTCGGCGAGCACGATCGCTTCCACGTGCTCGTAGGCGAGCGCGCCGGTCGCGCTTTCCCAGTGGCCTGCCATGCGGTCTTCCGGCCCGAGCACCCGCAGCCAGACGCTCACCGGCTTTTTCGAGAGCAGCTCGAACTCGGCCTGCAACACGCCGCCCGCGCCCATCTCCAAGCGGCGGATGACCGCGAGCCACCATTGACCGGCGTCCGCCGCGCGCAGCGCCGCGAGCGTACCCACCTCGGCCCAGTCGCCTTCGGGCGGCGGGGCGATCGCGTGCAGCACCCGGCGTCCGGCCTCGCGCAGCGGCCAGGTTTCGAGCGGCTCGAATTCCGCCGCGTCTTCGTCGGCGAGCCCCACGTTCGCCGCGTGCGGCAGGTAGTGGCACACGGTGTGAAAGCCGTGCGCGACGACGAGCCCCTCGCGCAGTTCGACCAGGCCGCGCTCGTCCGGCGGCGGCGTCGCGCCCCAGTACTTCAGGAACTGGCGCAGCACCGTCACCTTCTGACCGGGCGAGAATTCGCGCGCAAGGCGCGCATCCTCGTCGAGCATCGACAGTTCCTGATGCGCGATCATGCGCGCGAGCTTGGCGAGCGCCTCCTGCGCGCCGAGATAGCGCAGGCCGGGGGCCGGCGGCCGCGGCGCGCGGGCGTCGAGGCGCGCGGGTGCGACGCCCGCGGCGAGGTCGAGCGCATGCGTTGCGCCCGCAAACGGCTCGGGCGAGAGCCGGCCGGCGCCGGCGAAGCGCTCGGCGATCCGCCAGGCGGCGTCGATTTCCTCCGGCGGCAGGCGCTCGGGGGCCGCGATCGCGACGAGCAGACACTTCATCGCTTCGGCGAGCGGCGTGCTGTAGCGCGCCTCCCGCGGATAGGCGTGCGTCGGCGCATCGAGCAGGCCGGCGTGTTCGCAGCGCAGGATGAGCCCGTAGAGCCCTTCCCAGGAGGCGGCGGGCAGCGGCTCGTAGTGCAGCATGCGCAGGCGCATTTCGCCGGCGCGCGCGCGGATCGCGCGCGCGGCGATCGCCGCAAGGGGCCCGCGCACCGCCTCGTCGGCGCGCGCCGCGGGCAGCGATTCGCGCGCGCAGCGCGCATACGCCTCGGCGAGTGCCGCCCAGAACTCGTGCGCGACGGTCCATGCGAACCGGCCGCTCGCGCTGCGCAGCCGCGGGTCCTTGAAGTAGCGCAGCATCAGCGCCCGCTCGGGCGCGCGGCCCGCGTCGTCGAGCAGCTCGATCACCGCAAGGCGCGTCGTCGGCCGGAAATCCGGCGCCTCGGCGACCGAGCGCAGCCACTGCGCAAGCTCGCCGAGAAAGCGGTGCATGTCGTCGGCCGGAAGCGCGGCGACGAGCGCTTTCGCCGCCTCGACGCTGTGCAGCGGATGCCGCTCGTCGCCCCGCCTGAGGCGGTCGAGAAAATCGAGCATGCGCCGAGGCTAGCGCCCGGTGCCGCCCGTCGTTTGACGCCGGTCAAGCGTGCCGCGCGTTCACTCGAGCCCTGCGCGGCGCAGCCGGGCGCGCAACGCGTCGAGCTCTTCCAGCGCGTCGGCGACGAGCGCTGCGAGCTCCGGCACCGCCTCGAAATCGCGCTCGAGCCCGCGCATGCGGCGCGCGCGCCGCAGCGCCGCGGCTCCGAAGCGCCACTCCTCGACCGTCGCACCCGCGGCCGGAAACAGCCCTTCGCGCACCCGCGCGATCACCCACTCGCGCTCGACCGCGCAGGCGGTGCACAGCTCTTCCAGCGTGAGCCAGTCGTCCTCGTGCGTCATCGGTGCTGTTCGCTCCATTGCCGGCGCGCGTCGAAGGCGGTCTCGCGCGCGAGCGCTTCGTAAAGCTCGCGCACGCGGGCGCGGTCGGCCGGCGGCACGACCACCTGGATGTGGAGATAGAGGTCGCCCGGCGGCTGCGACGGAATGCCCTTGCCGCGCACCCGCAGCGCGCGGCCGCTCTGCGCGCCGGGCGGGATGCGGACGTTCAGCTGTCCGCCCGGGTAGTGGACCGGAACGACCGCACCGAGGGCCGCCTCCCAGGGCGCGACCGGCAGCGTGAGATGCACGTCGCGGCCGTCGGCGCGGTAGCGCGGGTCGGGCCGGAACTGCACTTCGAGCAGCAGGTCGCCCGAGGGCGCCTGTCCGGCAAGGCGAAGGATCTGCCCTTCGCGCACCCCTTGAGGAATCCGCACTTCCAGCGTGCGCGCGGCGCTCGCCAGTCGCCCGTGCGGGTCGAGGTGCGGCACGCGCAGCGTCACCTGCCGCGTCGCGCCGCGGTAGGCGTCTTCCAGATCGAGCAGGATCTTCGCGTAGTGGTCGCCGCGGTGCATTCCGGCGCGCGCGCCCATGCGCCCGAAAAGCTCCGAGAAGAAGTCGCTGAACTCGAAGGCCTCGGGACCGAAGTCGCGCGCGCTGAACTCGAACCCCGCGTCCCAGCCCGGCGGGGGGTGAAATTCCTCGCCCGCGCGATGGCCGGCCGCGAGCCGATCGTACGCGGCGCGCTTTTCCGGGTCGGAAAGCACCGCGTACGCCTCGTTGATCTCCTTCATGCGCTCGGCCGCGTCCGGTTCCTTGGACACGTCCGGGTGGTACTTGCGCGCGAGCCTGCGGTAGGCGCGCTTGATCTCCTCGGCGGTCGCGCCGCGCGCAACCCCGAGCGTCTCGTAATAGTCCCTGAACTGCACGCAAGCCCTCGCCGGCTGGCCGCTGATCGGACCGCAGGTATATCCGGGCCGACCGCGGGATTTCAAGCCGCGCCGGGGCGCTTGAAATCGCGCACGGCTCCCCCACCTGCGGGTCGAGGCATCCGACGACGGGGGACTCATGAACGAACTTTCGCTTTTTCCGCGCGATCTGCTCGCGGAGATGGATCGCCTGCAGCGCCGCCTGATGCAGGCGTTCGACCTGTCGCCGAGCATCCGTGGCTTTGCCCGCGGCTACCCGGCGCTGAATGCGGGCGGAACGCCCGAGTCGGCCGAGATCTACGCGTTCGCGCCGGGACTCGATCCGGCGACGATCGAGGTTCAGGTCGAGCGCGGCGTGCTCTCGATCTCGGGCGAGCGCAAGTCCGAACTGCCCGAGGCGGACGACAAATCGACCGTGCACGTCAACGAGCGGTTCGCGGGACGGTTTCACCGGGTGGTGACGCTCGCCGACGACCTCGACCCGAACGCGGTGCACGCGCGCTATCGCGACGGCGTGCTGCACGTGAGCATCAAGCGCAAGGCGGCGGCGCGTCCGCGCCGGATCGCCGTCGAGTGACAGGAGGACGCGATGAACGCCAACATCCAGGAATCCGCGACCGCGCGGCGCAGCGGTCAGCCTGAACCGGCGGCGCTCGTGCCGCCGGTCGACGTGATCGAGGACGCCTCCGGCATCACGCTCTACGCCGACGTGCCGGGCGTGCCGAAGGACCGGCTGAACCTCCGCGTGGACGGCGATACGCTGATCATCGAGGGCGAGATGGCGCTCGAGATCCCGCGCGACATGGAGGCGACGCATGTCGAGGTGAGCGTGCCCCGCTACCGGCGCGTGTTCACGCTGTCGCGCGATCTGGACACCGAGAACATGAGCGCCGAACTCCGGCACGGTGTGCTCAAGCTGCGCATTTCGAAAGCCGAGGCGGCGCGCCCGCGGCGAATCGAGGTGCGGGCGGAGTAGGCGCACCGCGGCGAGCGATTGCGGCCGCCGTCTGCGCGCAAGGGTAGGGCGAGACTTGGCCCTGCGGGCGCTCGCGCGCGTCATCGCCTCGGTGCCGGCCTCCGACGGCGCGGGGGTGCAGCTGCGGCGCAGCCTCGGCGCGACGCCGCAGGCGCGGCTCGATCCGTTTCTGCTCTTCGACGAGTTCGGCTCGGACGAGCCGCGCGACTACCTCGCCGCTTTTCCGGCGCATCCGCACCGCGGCTTCGAGACGGTGACGTACATGCTCGAAGGCCGCATGCGTCACGAGGACAGCGCCGGTCACCGTGGCGACCTCGGCCCGGGCGACGTGCAGTGGATGACGGCCGGGCGCGGGATCGTTCATTCCGAGATGCCGCAGCAGAGCGACGGGCGCCTGCGCGGCTTTCAGCGCTGGCTGAATCTGCCGGCGGCCGAGAAGATGAAACCGGCGGCCTGGCGAGACATCCCGGCCCGCGACATCCCCCAGCTCGAACCGGCGCCCGGGGGTGCGCGTTCGGCTGATCGCCGGGCGACCGGGCGCGACGCGCGGGCCGGTCGCGGGCGGCTCGACCGATCCGTACGATCTCGATCTGGAGCTCGCCGCCGGGGCGTCGTTCGCCGTGCCGCTGCCTGCGGGGCACAACGCGTTCGTCTACGCGTTCGAGGGCGACGCGGCGGTGGACGAGGGGCGCGGGGTCGCCGCGCTCGCGCGGCACGCCGCCGGCGTGCTCGGCGCAGGCGATGCGGTCGCGCTGCGCGCCGGCGGCGAGGGCGCGCGCGTGCGGGTGCTCGCCGCGCGACCGATCGGCGAGCCGGTGGTTCAGTACGGCCCGTTCGTGATGAACACGCGCGAGGAGATCGAGCAGGCGATCGCCGACTATCGCGCCGGGCGGCTCGGCGGCTCGCAGGCGCGCGACGCCGCCGCGCCCTGATGCGGCCTGACCGCGGCGTCGCCGCGGCCTCAGGCAGCGTCGCGCGGCGCGCGGGCCGGCCGGGGCGGCTTCTTTGCGAGGAGGAAGAACACCGAACCGATCCCGGCGAGCGCGGCGAGCAGCGCAAAGCCTGCGCGGTAGTCGCCGGTCGCATCCGCGAGCAGCCCCGGGATCATCGGGCCGCCGACCTGCCCGACGAGGACCACCATGAACGACAGGCCGAGGATCATGCCGATGCTGCTCGGGCCGAAGTAGTCGGCGCGGATCGCCTGCATGAACGGCCCGCGCAGCCCCCAGGCGACGCCGTGCAGCAGCGCGAACGCCGCCACCATCGCGGCATTCTGCGCGAACGCAAGCAGCGCAAGGCCGCTCGCGTGCGCGAGCATGCAGCCGGCGCACAGCAGCCGCTTGTCGAAGCGGTCGCCGATCGCCCAGCCGAGCGCGATGCCGCCCACCTGCGCGACCGTCACGAGCGTGACGACCGAGGCGGCCGCCGCGAGCGGATAGCCGAGGCTGTCGCGCAGGTGCACGATCGCGTGCACGAGCACCGCGTGCACCGCAAAGAGCGCGAACGCGTGGCCGAGCGAGAGCAGCCAGAACGCGCGCGTCGCGATCGCCTCGCGCCAGGTGAAATCGCGCGTCGCCTCGCGCGCGCCGGCGCGCGCGGCGGCGGGGTCGGCGCCCGGCGCGGTCCGCTCGCCGTCGGCCACCGCGCCGACGTCGGCCGGCCGGTCGCGGAACACGCGCGCGAGCGGCACGGCGAGCACGAGATAGAGCAGGCCGGAGGCGAGCGCCGTGCGCCGCCAGCCGAACGCGTCGATCGCTGCCGCGACCAGCGGAACGAGCATGCCGCCCACGGCCAGCCCGAACGAGAGCGCCGATATCGCCCGCGCGCGCTTGCGCTCGAACCAGTGAATGATCGCGACGTTGAGCGGGAAGAACCCGGCGAGGCTCGCCCCGAGCGCGATCACCGCGAACGCACCGTAGAAGCCGGCGAGGGACTGCGCCCGGCTCATCGCGACGAGCCCCAGCCCGAGCAGCAGCACGCCGGCGCGGATGAAGCGGCGCGGCCCGTAGCGGTCCATCGCCCAGCCGATCAGCGGGCCGAGCAGCGCCGTCTCCATCTGCTGCAGCGCCGCCGCCCCCGACAGACTCGTCTTGCTCCAGCCCATGTCGGCCGCGAGCACCGCGACGTAGGCGCCGAAGGCGTGGCCGATCAGCGCCGCCTGCAGCGCCTGGAGCGTTGCCCCCGTTCCGACGATCTTCCAGCCGTAGAAGATGCGCCGCACCGCGCCGAGTATGCCGGCTACTTCTTCAGCAGGCTTTCGATGTCGAGATCATCGGCGCTGAAGCTCCGGCGCTTGCGTTCGGCGGCGAGCGCCTCGGCGTTCGCTTCCTCCCAGGCCTGCATGAACGCGGCCGCAAGCCGCAGGCTCAGCTTGCCGAGTTCTTTCGCGTCCGCCTCGCCCGCCTTGCCGCCGCCGTAGGTCGCCGCCGCGAGCCGCGCGAAGATGTCCTTCGCGAGCGCTGTGACCGGATCGTCGGCCTTCGCCGGCGCGCCCGGCGACTTGGAACCGTCGTGTTCGCTCATGCGTCGTGTCGCGAGTCGGGGCGCAATGCTAACCGAAGCGGCGAGACGCGTCGCGCCCTACAATCGCGCGCGATGCCGCAGCGAACGAGACGATGCCGAAACGCCCGCGTCGGTGCCTCGGGGCGAATGCGCCCGCGGCGCGGGCCGCGGCCGGGGGCCGGGCGATGATCGCGCTGCTTCAGCGCGTCGCCGAGGCGAGCGTCTCGGTCGCGGGCGAGACGGTCGCCGCGATCGGCCCGGGGCTCGTCGTCTTCGTCGCGGTCGAGCGCGGCGACGCCGAGGCGCAGGCCGCACGGCTCGCCGAGCGCGTGCTCGGCTACCGCGTATTCTCCGACGACGCCGGACGGATGAACCGCTCGCTCGCCGACACCGGCGGCGCGCTCCTTGCGGTTCCGCAGTTCACCCTCGCCGCTGACACCGCGAGCGGCACGCGCCCGAGCCTTTCGCGCGCGGCCGATCCGGCGCTCGGCGCGCGGCTCTTCGAGCACTTCGTCGCCTGCGCGCGCGCGGCCGGGGCGAGCGTCGCCACCGGGCGCTTCGGCGCGCACATGCGGGTGCGGCTCGTCAACGACGGGCCGGTGACGTTCTGGCTCTCGGTGCCGCCGCGCGGCGAATGAAGCGCGGCGCGGCTACGCCGCCGGTTTCTCGATGCGCACGACGCTTTCCAGCTCGCCCACCTGGTCGAGCACCTTGCGCGCATAGCGGTAGAGCTGGACCCCTTTCGCCGTCGGGGTCACGTTGCGGTGCACGCGGTGAAAGAGCGGTGCGCCGACGAAGTTCTCCAGCCGGCGGACCCGCGTCGAGACGCTCGACTGCACGGTGTTCAGCGCGCGCGCCGCGCGCGCGAACCCGCGCAGCTCGTACACGGCGACAAAGCAGCGCAGGTCCTTCAGATCGAGCATCGGGCCTCGTTCCCCCTCGCGCTCCCGCCCCAACGCCTGCCGATTTGACTTTACCGCCGACACGCCGTCAATCCGCGACCGCCGCTCGCGCGCAGCGAGCCGCGCGCGTCCCGCGCCTCGGGGCGGTCGGCGCGAACGGTGCACCGGAGCCTCCCGTTCGGCGAGGAACAGCGTCCGGTCCATGACGCAATTTGACGGTCGCGGGACCTTTCCGCGTGCCGCGATGCGCCGATTTGCGCGTGCGGGGCGGCGGGGCGCATACTTCGCAGCCCCCGGGCGTTCCGGGCGCAGCGCGCCACCGGGGCACCGGCACAGGAGACAGAACGATGAAGCGATTCGCGGTCGCCGTCCTCCTTTCGCTTGCGGCGCAGGGCGCGCTCGCGCAGCCGTTTCCCTCGCGCCAGATCACGATGATCGTCGGGTTCGCGGCCGGCGGCGGCGCCGACACCGCGGCGCGCATCATCGCCAGGCGGCTCGCCGAGACGATCGGTCAGCCGGTCGTGATCGACAACCGCGCCGGCGCCGGCGGCAACATCGCCGCCGATCTGGTCGCCAAAGCGACCCCCGACGGCCACACGATCGGCCTCGCTTCGCCCGGACCGCTCACGGTCGCCCCCCACATGGTGGCGAAGCTGCCGTACGACCCCCTGCGGGATTTCGCGCCGCTCACGATGGCGGTGACCTTCCCGAACGTGCTCGTCGTGAACGCGTCGGTGCCGGCGACCACCCTCGCCGAATTCGTGCGCCTTTCGAACGCGCGCCCGGGCACCGTGACCTGCGGCAGCTCCGGCATCGGCGGGATCGGCCATCTGTCGTGCGAGCTGCTCAAGATGGTCGCGAAGGCCGATCTGGTGCACGTGCCTTACAAGGGCGGCGCGCCCGCGATGACCGATCTCCTGAGCGGCCAGATCTCGTCGATCTTCGCGACGCCGATCACCGCCGGCCCGCACATCAAGGCGGGCAAGATCCGGGCGCTCGCCACCACCGGCGCGACGCGCGCGAGCGCCCTTCCGGAGGTGCCGACGGTCGCCGAGTCCGGCTATCCGGGGTTCGAAGCGATCAACTGGTACTGCTTCATCGCACCGGCGAAGACGCCGAAGGAGACGCTCGAGCGGCTGCGCCGCGACCTCGTCGCAGTGCTCTCCGAGCGCGACATACGCGAGCAGCTCGCCGCGCACGGCATGGATCCCGCGCCGGGTACCCCCGAGGAACTGAGGCGTTACATCGAGCGCGAGTACGCGACCTGGGGCCGGGTGGTGAAGGCGGCCGGGATCACCGCGAACTGAAGCGGCGAAGTAGCGCACGCGCGCGCCCGGCCGCCGCCGCGGCGCGCGGACGGCGCATTCAGCCGCGCTCGTGCTTTCGCTCGAGCGCGCGCCAGACGGTTTCGGGCGTGAGCGGCATCTGCACGTCCTCGACGCCGAGGGCATCGACGATCGCGTTCATCACCGCGGCGAGCGCGCCGACCGTGCCCGCCTCGCCCGCGCCCTTTGCGCCGAGCGGGTTGAGCCGCGTCGGCACCGGGTTGTGCCCGAGGCGAAAGCCGCAGACGTCGGCGGCGCGCGGCATCGCGTAGTCCATGAACGAGGCGGTGAGGAGCTGTCCCGACTCCGGGTCGTAGACGATCTGTTCCATCACGATCTGCCCGAAGCCCTGAACGATGCCGCCCATCACCTGGCCGGCGAGCGTGAGCGGATTGATCTCGGTGCCGACGTCGTCCACCACCGCGTAGGCGACCGGGGTGACCGCGCCGGTCTCCGGGTCGATCTCGACCTCGCAGACGTGCGTGCCGTTCGGAAACGTCTCGGCCGCAGGCGAGAACGCCGCGCGCTCGAAGAGCCCCGGTTCGACCCCGGGCGGCAGCCGCGCAGGCACGTAGGCGAGGCGCGCGACCTCCGCGAGCGCGATGCCGCGGTCGGTGCCGGCGATGCGGAAGCGCCCGTCGTCGAAGACGACATCGGCTTCGCTCGCCTCGAGCAGGTGCGCGGCGATGCGCTTCGCCTTGGCGATCACCTTGTCGGCGGCGAGCCAGAGGGCGGTGCCGCCGATCACCGCCGAGCGCGAGCCGAAGGTGCCGTAGCCGAAGGCGATCGCGTCCGTGTCGCCGTCGGCGACGCGCACCTCGGCCGGATCGAGCCCGAGCCGCGCGGCGACGATCTGGCGATACATCGTCTCGTGGCCCTGGCCCTGGCTTTTCGTTCCGACGAGCACGCTCGCGCGACCGTCGGGGTCGAAGCGAATCTCGGCGGTCTCGACGCTCGGGGCGCCGGCGCGCTCGATCGCGTTCGCGAGCCCGATGCCGCGCAGCTTGCCGCGCGCCTGCGCCTGCGCGCGCCGCGCCGCAAAGCCGTTCCAGTCGGCGAGCGCGAGCGCCTTGTCCATGCCGCGCTCGAACTCGCCGCAGTCGTACGTGAACGTGAGCGCGGTCTTGTACGGCATCGCGGTCGGCGGAATCAGGTTGCGCCGGCGCAGCTCGACGCGGTCGGCGCCCAGCTCGCGCGCCGCGTCGTCGATCAGCCGCTCGAGGGCGTAGATCGCCTCGGGGCGACCGCTGCCGCGGTACGGCGCGATCGGATTGCGGTGCGAGAACCGCGTCGTCACGCGCACGTACGCGGCCGGAATCGCGTAGACGCCGACGAGGGAGCCCAGGTTGGCGAAGCCGGGCATCAGGTTGCGGTCGGAGGAGACGTAGGCGCCCACGTCGTCGGTCTTTTCCGCCCGCAGCGCGAGAAAGCGGTGCTCGCGGTCGAGCGCGAGCGCGATGTCGAACGCGCAGTCGCGGCCGTGCTCGTCGGCGAGCGGCGCTTCGCTGCGCTCGCAGAGCCACTTCACCGGGCGGCGCAGCCGGCGCGCGAGCCACAGCACCAGGCGGTGCTCGAGGCTCGTCCAGCCCTTCGCGCCGAACGCGCCGCCGACGTCGCGGCACACGACCCGGATGCGGTGCTCGGGCACCGCGAGCACGGTCGCGAGCACCTCGCGGATGCGGTGCGGGTACTGCGCGTCGCAGTAAAGCGTGTAGCGCCCTTCGCCCTCGTCCCAGACGCCGAGCGCGCCGCGCGGCTCCATGAACTGCGCGTGCACGCGCGAGACGGTGTAGCGGCGCTGAACGACGTGCGCGGCACGCGCGAACGCCTGCTCGGTCGCGGCGCGGTCGCCCAGCTCGAACGCGCAGCAGACGTCGTCGGGGCATTCGTCCCACACGGGCGCCGAGGCGGGCAGCGGCTCGTAGTCGACCGCGACGAGCTCGGCGGCGTCCTTTGCGAGCGCCGCGGTTTCGGCGACCACCGCGGCGACCGGATCGCCGACGTGCTGCACTTTGCCGCGCGCAAGCCCCGGGTGCGGCCGCCAGAACATCGGCGTGCCGTCCGGGCGGCTGCGCTTGAGCGTCGGCGCGGTGGTGCGCAGGCCGTCGCGCGCGAGGTCCTCGGCCGTGAATACGCCGAGTACGCCGGGTGTGGCGAGCGCCGCGGCGGCGTCCACCGCGACGATGCGCGCGTGCGCATGCGGCGAGCGAACGAGCACCATGTGCGCTTCGCGCGCCAGCTCCAGGTCGGCGACGAAATGCCCCTCGCCCCGCAGCAGGCGCGCATCCTCGAAGCGGGGGACCGGCTGGCCGATTCCGAATTTCTCGTTCATGGCGCGCCGGATTCTAAAAGCGCCGCTGCGCGCGGCCTACCGGCCTTTCGACGCCCCGAGCGGCGGCGGACCGCAGCGCAACCGGCGCAGCCTCGTCGAGCCGCTCGGTGCACGAGCGCGCGCGCTCGCTCAGCCCTGCACCGAGTAGCCGCCGTCCACCGGGATCGCGGCGCCGGTGACGAAGTCCGAGGCGCGGCTTGCGAGAAACACCGCGATGCCGGCGAGGTCCGAAGGCTCGCCCCAGCGGCCGGCGGGCGTTCGCGCGAGCACCCGCTCGTAGAGGCCCGCCACCTGCTCGCGCGCGCGGCGCGTGAGGTCGGTGTCGATCCAGCCCGGCAGCACCGCGTTCACCTGGATGTTGTCTTTCGCCCAGGCGCAGGCGAGTGCGCGCGTGAGCTGCACGATCCCGCCCTTGGAGGCGGCGTAGGGCGCGGCGAAGGAGGCGCCGAAGAGCGACATCATCGAGCCGACGTTGACGATCTTTCCGCCGCCTGCGCGCTTCATCCGCGGGTAGGCCGCCTGCGAGAGGAGAAAAGCGCTCGTGAGGTTGGTTTCCAGCACCTCGCGCCATTCCGATGCGGCGTACTCTTGCGGTTGTTTACGGATGTTGATGCCGGCGTTGTTGACGAGGATATCGAGCCGCCCGAGCGCGGCCACCGTCCGTTCCACGACCTCGCGACAGGCGGCTTCCTCGCGCAGGTCGGCTTCGAACGCGACGCCGCCCAGCTCGCGCGCCGCGGCGGCGTTTTTCCGCGCGTCGCGGCCGACGATCGCAACGCGCGCGCCGGCGGCGGCAAGCCCCCGCGCCATGCCCAGGCCGATCCCGCCGTTTCCGCCGGTGACGAGCGCTGCCTTGCCTTCGAGATCGAACAGGTTCATCGCGAGTCCCTCGTCGGTGGGCCGCAGATTTTAAGCGCGGCGCGCGCGGCTATCATCGCGGCGGTGAGGATTTTCTCGAACCGCCGCCGTCCGGTGCACCTCGGGCCGCTGCCGCTCGAGCGCGTGCGGCGCGCAGCCGCCGTGCCCGACCTTTCCAGGGTCGAGGACGCGTTTCCCGCGCGAAGCCGCACCGCGCTCGGCCGCATCGTGAACGACTACATCGCGCTCTTCGAGCAGTTCCGCGCCGAGCCTGCGGCCCCCGAGCGCGCGCCGTACCCGCGCGACCCGCAGCGCCTCGCGAACGAACTGAAGGCGAACTGCTACTTTCTCGATGCGACGCTCGCCGGCTGCTGCGAGGTGCCGGCGTCGGCCTGGACAGGGCCGAAGCGGCCGGAGGAGCGCTGGGCGCTCGCGATCGCGGTCGAGTTCGGTCGCGAACCCGATGCGGAGGACCTCGCCGCCCGCTGGGTGCGGGGAAGCGAATACGACTGCGCGCTCCTTCGCGCCGCCGAGATCGCGCTCGTCTGCGCCTCGTTCCTTCGCCGGCTGGGATTTTCGGCGACCGCGCACACGCGCGATGCGACCGAGGTCTCGCATGCGCGCATCCTCGTCGCCGCCGGGCTTGCGCGCTGGAAGGAAGGCAGGCTCGTCGCCCCCTTCATCGGCAGCCGCTTCGCCTCGGCGGTCGTCACCACCTCCGAGCCGCTTGCGCCGGATGCGCCGCTCGCTGACGGCTTCTTCGACGGCGGGCTCGGCTGGTGGCTCGGGGCAGGCGGCACCGAGACGTGGTGGAACCGGCGGTTTCTTCGCCGCCGGCCGTCGCACGCGGGGCGCTATCCGATGGAGAAAATCCGCCGCGTCGCCACGCCGACGACGCTCGTCCTGGAAGACGAGGTGCCGCGTGTTCCGAAGCGCGCCAATTTCTTCACCCGGGCCGCGGCCGGCGACCTCGGCGAGAAAGCGCAGCGCGAGCGCTCGCGCTTCGCCTACAAGACGCCGATCGCCGATGCCTACGTGAAGCTCATTCGCGCGATGGTGCCGAGGCAGGGCGGCGACTGCGCCCCGGCGCGCGATCCGGCGACCCACGATCCGGCGGCGAACGCCCGAGCGCTCAAGTCGCTCATGTATTTTCTCGGCGCCGACATGGTCGGGCTGTGCGAAGCGAAGCCCTACTGCTGGTATTCGCACCAGGAGGACGGAACGCCGATCGCGCCGTATCACCGCAACGCCGCGGTGATGCTCGTGGACCAGGGCTTCGAGACGATGGAGGGCGCCTCGGGCGACGACTGGATCTCGGGCGCGCAGTCCATGCGCGCGTACCTGCGCGGTGCCGAGATCTGCGGGGTGGCCGCCGCCTTCATCCGCTCGCTCGGCTGGAGCGCGCGCTCGCAGACGAACGCCGATTCCGACGTGGTGCAGCTTCCGCTCGTGCTGCTCGCGGGGCTCGGCGAGCTTTCGCGCATCGGCGAGCTGGTGCTCAATCCCTTCGTCGGCCCGCGCTTCAAGAGCGCCGTGGTGACCACCGACCTGCCGCTTGCGCCCGACCGGCCGGTGGACTTCGGACTTCAGGACATGTGCGCGAAATGCAGCAAGTGCGCGCGCGAGTGTCCGTGCAGCGCGATCTCCTTCGGCGAGAAGGTGATGTTCAACGGCTACGAGATGTGGAAGCCGGATGTCGAGCGCTGCACGCGCTATCGCGTCACCAACCCGCACGGCTCGGCCTGCGGGCGCTGCATGAAGACCTGCCCGTACAACCACGAGGGGTTGCTCCTGCACCGGGCGTTCCTGTGGGCGGCGATCCGGCTGCCGTGGACGCGGCGCGCGATCGTGCGCCTCGACGACTGGGTCGGCAACGGCGCGATCAACCCGGTGAAGACCTGGTGGACCGATCTCGAGATCGTCGAGGGCAGGGTGGTGAAGCCGCGCGGCGCGAACCGCCGGGGCCTTTCGCTCGACAAAGGCACTGCGCCGCCGCCGGGACACCGGATCGCCTACTACCCGGCCGCGGTCAATCCGCCGGCCGATGCGAAGAATCCGGTGCCGGTGGACAGAAAAGCGGCGCTTTCCGTGCGGCTGGAAACGCCCGAGGAGGCGCGCCGCAGGCGGGGCCTCGCCGCTCAGAGGGGCACGAGCAGCTCCTCGACGTAGGGCAGCCGGTCCTGCCCGAAGTGCATCTGGTTTCCGACGAAAAACGTCGGTACGCCGAAGACGCCGCGGCGCACCGCGGCGTCGGTCGCTGCGCGCAGCGCCTCCTTGATCGCCGGATCCTGCGTCGCCGCGAGGATCCTTTCGCCATCGAGCCCGGCCTCGCCGAGCGTTCTCGACAGCTCCTGCGGATCGGCGAGGTTGCGCCGCTCGGCCCAGAGCGCGCGGAACACCGCGTCCGAGTACGGCTGGAGAAAGCCCTGCTGCTGCGCGTACAGCGCGCCGCGCATGAGCCCGAGCGTGTTCACCGGGAAATGCGGATTGCGCGCGAACGGCACGCCGTAGCGCGCGGCGAACCATTGCAGGTCGCGGAACATCCACGCGAGCTTCGCCGGCACCTCGGCCGGCGAACGGTTGCCGGTCGCCTGGAACACGCCGCCGAGGAGGATCGGGTGGTAGTTCACCCGCGCCCCGGTGCGCCGCGCGAGCGCCGGCACCTGCGTCCAGGCGAGGTAGGCGGCCGGGCTGCCGTAATCGAAATAGAAGTCGAGCGTCGCGCTCATGGCGAACGCCGCAGCAGCGCGAACCTTGCGGCGCAAAACGCCGTGTCGGACATCGGGTCACCTCCTCGGCTGCGTATCGAAACCGCGCGCGGCGCGCTGGCGGCGCACCGCCGCTTGGCCTATTATCCGCCGACCCCGAACGCAGGAGATGAAACCGTGATCCGATCGCTCGCTGCCGTACTCGCGCTCTGGATCGCCGCGGCGCCTGCCGCGGCCGCGCAGGACTGGCCGGCCCGTCCGGTGAGCTTCGTCGTGCCGTTCCCGCCCGGCGGATCGGTCGACCCGCTCGCGCGGCTGCTCGCCGGAAAGCTCTCCGAGTCGCTGCGGCAGCAGTTCATCGTCGAAAACAAGCCCGGCGCCTCCGGCTCGATCGGCGCCGCGCACGTCGCGAAGGCGAAGCCCGACGGCTACACCTGGCTGTTCGTGTTCGACACGCACGCGGTCAACCCGGCGCTCATCCCGAACCTGCCCTTCGATACCGCAAAAGACTTCGCGCCGGTGATGCTCGTCGGCACCGCGCCGATGGCGATCGCGACGCAGACGGCGAAGCCCTACAAGACCTTCGGCGACGTGGTCGCCGCCGCCAAGGCGAAACCCGACACCGTCACCTTCGGCACCGTCGGCAACGGCTCGCTCGGGCACCTCACGATGGTGCTCGTGCAGCAGGCCGCGGGCATCAAGCTGGTGCATGTGCCCTACAAGGGCGGCGGACCGATGACGGCGGATGCGATCGGCGGGCAGGTGGAACTCGCGATCGGCTCGGTCGCGGTGATGGCGCCGCACGTAAAGAGCGCGAAGCTGCGCGCGGTCGCGGTGACCGGCGACAAGCGCTCGCACGCGATGCCCGATGTGCCGTCGCTCGCGGAGCAGGGCTTTCCGGGGTTTTCGGCGCATGCCTGGTGGGGCATTTTCGGTCCCGCGGGCACGCCGAAGCCGATCCTCGATCGCCTGCACGCCGAGCTCGTCAAGGCGCTCAATCTGCCGGACGTGCGCAAGACCCTCACCGAGACGCTCGGCATGGACCTCGTCGTTTCCAGCCCCGAGGCGTTGCAGCGCTTCCTCCTCGACGAGATGGCGCGCTGGGGCAAGGTGGTGCGCGACCACGGAATCCGGCCCGACTGACGTGCGCGCGGCGGTGCTGGACGACTACCAGCGGCTCGCGGAGTCGCTCGCCGACTGGGGAAGGCTGCGCCGGCGCGGGATCGAGGTCACGGTATTCGACCGCGCGTTCGCCTCGGAGGACGAGGCGGCGGAAAAACTCGCGCCCTTCGAGATCCTCGTTCTGATGCGCGAGCGAACGCCGTTTCCGCGCTCGCTCGTCGAGCGGCTGCCGAGGCTGCGCTTCATCGCGCTCACCGGCCTTCGGTCGGCGAGCCTCGATCTTGCCGCCTGCACCGAGCGCAGGATCCCGGTGAGCAACACCGGCGCCGGCTCGACCTCCGCCGTCACCGCGGAGTTCGCCTTTCTCATGATCCTCGCCGCGGCGCGCGATTTCGCGCGCGCCGTACGCAACATGCGCGCAGGGCTCTGGCACGAGGGGCTGCGCGGCGGCACGATCCTCGAAGGAAGGCGTCTCGGCGTGATCGGCCTCGGCAAGCTCGGCGCGCGCGTCGCCGGCTACGGCAAGGCGTTCGGCATGGACGTGGTCGCCTGGAGCCAGAACCTCACGCCCGAGCGCGCGCGCGAGGCAGGCGCCGCGTACGTCTCGAAGGAGGAACTGCTTCGCACTTCCGACTTCATCACCATCCACCTCGTGCTCTCCGAGCGCACCCGGGGCTTGATCGGCGAACGGGAACTCGGGCTGATGAAGCCCGGCGCCGTGCTCGTCAACACCTCGCGCGGGCCGATCGTGGACGAAAAAGCGCTCCTTGCCGCGCTCGCCTCCGGGCGCCTTTCCCACGCCGCGCTCGACGTCTACGACACCGAGCCGCTTCCCGCCGATCATCCGCTGCGCCGCATGGAGAACGTGACGCTGTCGCCTCATCTCGGCTACGTGAGCGAGGAAGTGCTGCGCACGTTCTGGACCGACGCGATCGAGAACGTCGAGGCCTGGCTCGAGGGCCGGCCGATCCGCGTCATGAACCCGGCGGCGCTCGGCTAGCGCCTTGGCGCCGCAGCCGCTTCCGCGCTGGGTCGGGGTGTGCGCGCTCGCCTCGATCTCGGCGCTCTTCGGCTCGAACCATGTCGCTGCGCGCGTCGCGTTCGAGCACGGGGCGAACGTTCAGACCGCGGTCGCGTTCCGCTCCGCGGGCACCGCGCTCTTCGTGCTCGCGCTGATCCTCGCGCAGCGCGTGCCGCTCGCGCTGCCGCGCGCGACCCTCGCGCGCGCCGGCGCGATCGGGCTGCTCCTTGCGGTTCAGAGCTATTGCCTGTACTCGGCGGTCGCGCGCATTCCGGTCGCGCTCGCGCTCCTCGCGTTCCAGACCTTTCCGATGGTGCTCGCGCTCCTTACCTGGGCGGCCGAAGGCAGGCGGCCGCGGCCGCGCACGCTCGTCGCGATGCCGGTCGCGCTCGCGGGCCTTGCGCTCGCGCTCGACGCGGCGGGCGCCGGCGGCTCGGTCAAGGAGCGCTGGAACGAGATCGGCGCGGGCGTGCTCTGGGCGAGCGCCGCCTCGCTCGCGTTCGCCGGGGTGCTCCATCTCACCGAGCGCTGGCTGCCGGCGCTCGATGGCCGGCTGCGCACGCTCGTCATCATGGCGGTGGTCGCCGCGGTGACGATCGTCGCGAGCGCGGCGACCGCGAGCTTTCGCCTGCCGGCCGACGCGACCGGCTGGGCGGGCCTTGCGCTGCTCACGCTCCTCTATGGCAGCGGCATGATCGCGTTCTTCGCTGTCCTTCCGCGCGTCGATGCGCTGAACACGTCGTTCGCGCTCAACTTCGAGCCGGTGGCGGTGCTCGCGATCGCCTGGGTCGTGCTCGATCAGGCGCTCGCGCCGGTGCAGATCCTCGGCATGGCGGTGGTGCTCGGCGCGATCGTGTTCGGAGCGCGAAAGTGACGCGGCTCGTGATCGTGCGCCACGGCGAGACCGCGTGGAACGCGCAGCGCCGCGTGCAGGGGCAGATCGACGTGCCGCTGAACGAGACCGGGCGCAGGCAGGCCGAGGCGCTCGCGGCGGCGCTCGCCGGCGAGCGCTTGGCCGCGATCTGGTCGAGCGACCTTGCGCGCGCGCGCGAGACCGCGGCCGCCGCGGCGGCGCGGCTTGGCCTTCCGGTGCGGCTCGAACCGGCGCTGCGCGAGCGGCACTACGGGATCTTCGAGACGCTCACCTACGCCGAGGCGAAGGCGCGCTATCCGGAGGACTACGCGCGCTTCGAGCGGCGCGAGCCGGACTACGACTTCCGCACCGGAGAGTCGCTGCGCGCGTTTTACGAGCGCGCGGTCGGCTGCGTGCGCTCGATCGCCGCCCTGCACGCGGGCGAATCGGTCCTCGTCTTCACCCACGGGGGCGTCCTCGACAAGGTCTATCGGTTCGTGACCGGCATGGCGATCACTGCGCCGCGCGACTTCGCGATCCCGAACTGCGGCATCAACCGCCTCGCCGCGGATCCGTGGCGGATCCTCGTCTGGGCGGACGTTTCGCACCTCGAATCCGCGCTCGACGATCTGCCGGAATAGCCGCTCGCGCGCGGTGCCGGGCGCCGGACGGCGCGATCGCCGGCGGCGCCGCGCGGGGGCGGATTCTCGCGCGCCGCGCGCGGCGACTGACGTAGATCAAGACGCGAGCCGCGCTCTCGGCGAAACTTGCGCATTGCGACGAGGACGATCGTCCGAGTCGATCGCGACGGAGCGACGAATGAAGCGGATGCCGATCGTATGGCAGCGGCTCGTGAGCCGAGGGCAGACCTGCGCGCGCTGCGCGAACACGCACCGCGAGCTCGAAGCGGCGGTGGAAAAACTCGCCGCGGCGCTGCGCCCGCTCGGCATCGAGCCGGTGCTCGAGATGCGGGAGATCGCCGAAGACGCGTTCGCCGCCGCGCCGCTGGAATCGAATCGCGTCTGGATCGCGGGACGGCCGATCGAGGCGTGGCTCGGAGCGCGGGTCGGTGCGAGCCGCTGTTGCTCGGTGTGCGGCGAGGCGGATTGCCGAACGCTCGAGGTCGGCGAGCGCACGTTCGAGACGATCCCGCAGGCGCTGATCGTCAAGGCCGGATTGATCGCGGCGGGCGAATCGATCGCAGCCGAGGCGTCGCAGGACCCGGGTGCGCGCTCGTGCTGCGACGAGCGCCGGGCGAGCGCACCGCTTGGCGCAGAGCGCGCGCAGTCCGGGTGCTGCGCCTGACGCCGCGCGCGCGGCGCTCGCGCTGAAGGCGCGGCCGGCTCAAGTTTTCCGGCGCGCGTCCGTTATTCGGCGGCAAACCTTTCTCGGGAGGAAGACCGATGAGCGCACGTTTTGCCCTTGCCGCCCTTTCGTTCGCGATCGCGAGTGCCGCGTTCGCCGAGACGCCGAGCCGCGTGCCCGGCGAGAAACTGGATGCCGGGCTCGGTGCCTTGCCGCCGTACGTCGAGTGGGCGGTGCATCCGGTGCTCGTGCGTTACACCGAGCCCGAGGTGCAGGCGATGCTGCGCGACCCGAACCACGTCGTCGGGGAAAAGCTCGATAGCGGGCTCGGAGAGCTTCCGCCCTATCGCGACTGGCACGCGCACCCGGAGCTGCGGCGCTACGCCCGGCCGCCGGTCGTCGCCGCGCGCTAGCGTTTCGCTCGGTCGTCCGGCGCGCTCGCCCGGCGGGACCGGGCGCGCGGGCGGCGCGCCGCCTCAGTCCTCCAGCTCCTCCAGCAGGCCGGCCAGATCGTCGGCGTGCTCTTCTTCCATCGCGAGGATGCCTTCCAGCATGCGCCGCGTGGTCGGGTCGTCGTTGCCGAGATAGGCGATCATCTCGCGGTAGCTGTCGATCGCGATGCGCTCGGCGACCAGGTCCTCCTTGATCATGTCGATCAGGTTCTCGCCCTCGACGTACTCGGCGTGCGAGCGGCTGAGCAGCCCCTCGGGCGAGAAGTTCGGCTCGCCGCCGAGCTGCACGATGCGCGCGGCGATCTGGTCGGCGTGCTGCTGTTCCTCGTTCGCGTGCTGCAGGAACTCCTGCGCGACCGAGTCGGCGTGAATGCCGCTCGCCATGAAGTAGTGCCGCTTGTAACGCAGCACGCACACGATCTCGGTGGCGAGCGCCTCGTTGAGGAGCTTGACGACCGTTTCGCGGTCGGCGCGGTAGCCCTCGGTGACCGCACCGCGCTCGATGTGCTGGCGCGCGCGCTTGCGCAGCGTCTGGATGTCGGTGAGGAACGGTTTCCTGTTCGCCATGGGGTCCTCCGCGTACGCGATGGTCGGGCTCAACCGAGCGCGATGTCAAGCAGCATCATCGCCGCGAAGCCGCCGAGCACGCCCGCGGTCGCGGCGCGCTCGTGGCCGTGCCGGTGGGATTCGGGGATGACCTCGTGCGAGATCACGAACAGCATCGCGCCGGCGGCGAACGCGAGCGCGAAGGGCAGCACCGGCTGCGCGAGCGCGACGAGCGCCGCCCCGAGCACGCCGGCGAGCGGCTCGGCGAGCCCGGTCGCGGCCGCCACCGCGAACGCGCGCACGCGCGCATAGCCGAGCGTGGCGAGCGCGAGCGCGACCGCGAGGCCCTCGGGCAGGTTCTGGATGCCGATGCCGGCGGCAAGACTCGCCGCCTCGGCGCTCGCGCCGCCGAAGGCGACGCCGACCGCGAGGCCTTCGGGCAGGTTGTGCAGCGCGATCGCGAACACGAACAGCCAGACCTGGCGGAAGCGGTGGCCGGGCGCGCCCTCGGCGCCCTTCACGAAATGCTCGTGCGGCACCAGCCGGTCCGCGGTCCAGAGGAACGCCGCGCCGGCGAGCAGCCCCGCGGCGGCGATCGCCGCCGCGAGCGTGCGGCTCGCCCACAGGGCCTCGGCCGTCTCGACGCCGGGCACGATCAGCGAGAATGAACACGCCGCGAGCATCACGCCCGCGCCGAAACCGAGCATCGCGTCCTCGGCGCGCCGCGAGACGCGGCGCACCGCAAGGACCGGCGCCGCCCCGATCGCGGTGGCGAGGCCGGTCGCGAGGCTCGCCGCGGCGCCCGCGGCGACGCGGGCGTCGGCGAACGCGAGCGCCGCGAGCGCGCCGAGCGCCGCGATCGCCGCGAAGGCGGCAAGCGGCCCGCGGGCGAACGCGGGCGCGGCCGCAGCGCGCGCTTCGGTGAGTTGTGCCGACGACATCGTTCGCCTCCTTGGAACGGCTCTGGTGGACTGCGCCCAATATGCGGGCCGCGCGGCCGCATTTCCAATCGTTTGTTCCGCGCGCGGCGAAAGGCGCCGCCGATCGGTCGCGCGCAAAAAAAGCCCCGGCGGGCGAGCGCCCGCCGGAGCGCTCCCGGCGCGTGCGACGCTCAGAGGAGATCGAACCGGTCGAGCATCATCACCTTGTGCCAGGCGGCGACGAAGTCGCGCACGAACTTCTCGTGCGCGTCGTCGCAGGCGTAGACCTCGGCGAGCGCACGCAGCTCGGCATTCGAGCCGAAGACGAGGTCGACGCGCGTCGCGGTCCAGCGCGGCCGGCCGGTCCTGCGGTCGCGGCCCTCGAAGACCTGCGCCTCGCTCGAGACCGGCGTCCATTCGGTCGCCATGTCGAGCAGATGGACGAAGAAGTCGTTCGTGAGCACGCCCGGCCGATCGGTGAAGACGCCGTGGCGCGTGCCGCCGTAGTTCGCGCCGAGCGCCCGCAGGCCGCCGACGAGCACGGTCATCTCCGGCGCCGTGAGCGTGAGCAGTTGCGCTCTGTCGACGAGCAGATGCTCGGGCGCGACCGGCGGGGTGCCCTTCGCGTAGTTGCGGAACCCGTCGGCGAGCGGCTCGAGCACCGCGAACGACTCGACGTCGGTCTGGTCTTCGCGCGCGTCCGTCCGGCCGGGCACAAACGGCACCGTCACCGCGACGCCGGCGTCGCGGGCCGCTTTCTCGACCGCGGCGCAGCCGCCGAGAACGATCAGGTCGGCGAGCGACACCTTCTTGCCGTCGCGGCGCGCCGCGTTGAACGCGTCGCGGACGCCTTCGAGCACCGCGAGCACCCGCGCAAGCTGCGCCGGCTGGTTCACTTCCCAGTCCTTTTGCGGCGCAAGGCGGATGCGCGCGCCGTTCGCCCCGCCGCGCTTGTCCGAGCCGCGGAAGGTCGAGGCCGCGGACCACGCGGTGTAGACGAGCTGCGGCACCGTGAGGCCGCAGGCGAGCAGCTTCGCCTTGAGTTCGGCGATCTCGGGCGCCTCGATCAGCGGGTGATCGACCGGCGGGATCGGGTCCTGCCAGACGAACTCCTCCTTCGGCACCTCCGGCCCGAGGTAGCGCACGCGCGGGCCCATGTCGCGGTGCGTGAGCTTGAACCAGGCGCGCGCGAACGCGTCCGCGAACGCCTGCGGGTTCTCCAGATAGCGGCGCGAGATTTTCTCGTAGGCCGGGTCGTAGCGCAGCGCGAGGTCGGTCACGAGCATCGTCGGCTTGTGCTTCTTCTTCGGATCGTGCGCGTCCGGGATGATCTCGGGCGCGTCTTTGGCGACGAACTGGTAGGCGCCGGCCGGGCTCTTCGTGAGCTCCCACTCGTAGGCGAAGAGAATCCGGAAGAAGTCGTTGTTCCAGCGGGTGGGCGTGGTCGTCCAGGTGACCTCGGGTCCGCCGGTGATCGTGTCCGGCCCCTTGCCGCTCCGGTAGCTGCTCAGCCATCCGAGCCCCTGCGCTTCGATCGGCGCGGCCGCCGGCTCCGGGCCGACGTGAGAGGCGGGCCCCGCGCCGTGCGCCTTGCCGAAGGTGTGCCCGCCGGCGATGAGCGCGACGGTTTCCTCGTCGTTCATCGCCATGCGGCGGAACGTCTCGCGGATGTCGCGCGCGGCGGCGAGCGGGTCGGGCTTGCCGTTCGGCCCTTCCGGGTTGACGTAGATGAGGCCCATCTGAACCGCCGCGAGCGGGTTCTGCAGCTCGCGCTCGCCCGAGTAGCGGCGATCTTCCAGCCACTTCGTCTCCGGGCCCCAGTAGACGCTCTCGTCCGGCTCCCAGACGTCGGCGCGGCCGCCGCCGAAGCCGAGCGGCTTGAACCCCATCGTCTCGAGCGCGACGTTACCGGCGAGGATCATCAGGTCGGCCCACGAGATCTTGCGGCCGTACTTCTTCTTCCCCGGCCACAGCAACCGGCGAGCCTTGTCGAGGCTGGCGTTGTCGGGCCAGCTGTCGAGCGGCGAGAAGCGCTGCTGGCCGAGACCGGCGCCGCCGCGGCCGTCGCCGATCCGGTAGGTGCCGGCCGCGTGCCAGGCCATGCGGATCATGAGCGGCCCGTAATGGCCGAAGTCGGCCGGCCACCAGTCCTGCGACTTCGTCATCAGCTCGGCGAGATCCTTCTTCACCGCCGCGAGGTCGAGGCTCAGGAACTCCTTGCGATAGTCGAAATCGCGGCCCATCGGGTCGCTGAGCGGCGAGAACTGGCGCAGGATCTTCAGATTCAGCTGGTTCGGCCACCAGTCGCGGTTGGTGCGCACGGCGTTCGAAGCCGCCGTGCCGTGAAACGGACATTTCGATTCGCGGGACATCGTTCGTGCTCCTTTGCGTGACGGGACGCCGCATAGGGTGCAGACGGCGGGCGACCGCGTCCAAGACTTTCTCCTCATCTCGGCCATAGGATCGCCCTATGGCGGCGGCGCCGACCGAAGCCGCGCGCTCGCGAGCGCGCAGGGCGCGGGCGCGCGCGGCACGCGCACCGGAGCGCAGCGCGCAAAACCGGACGCGGGCTGCGATAATCTTGCCCGGCAAAGGAGGCGACGATGAAAAAGGTTTTCGCGGCGCTCGGTGCGGCGCTCGCCGCACTCGGCGCGCAGGCGCAGACGATCCGACTGGGCGAGCTGAACAGCTACAAGGCGCAGCCGGCGTTTCTCGAGCCGTACCGCAAGGGCTGGGAGCTCGCGCTCGAGGAGATCAACGCCGCCGGCGGCGTGCTCGGGCGAAAGCTCGAGGTCGTCTCGCGCGACGACAACGGCAATCCGGGCGACGCGGTGCGCGTCGCCGAGGAGCTGGTGTCGCGCGAGAACGTCGCGCTGCTGTTCGGCACGTTCCTGTCGCACGTCGGGCTGGCGGTCGCCGACTTCGCCAAGCAGCGCCGCATCCTCTTCGTCGCCGCCGAACCGCTCACCGACAAGATCACCTGGCAGAACGGCAACCGCTACACGTTCCGGCTGCGACCCTCGACGTACATGCAGGTGGCGATGCTCGTGCCGGAGGCGGCGAAGCTGCGGAAGAAGCGCTGGGCGGTCGTCTATCCGAACTACGAGTACGGGCAGTCGGCGGTCGCGAGCTTCAGGCAACTGCTCAAGGCGGCGCAGCCGGACGTCGAGTTCGTCGCCGAGCAGGCGCCGGCGCTCGGCCGGATCGACGCCGGCGCGGTGGTGCAGGCGCTCGCGGACGCAAAACCGGAGGCGATCTTCAACGTCACGTTCGGCGCCGACCTCGCGAAGTTCGTGCGCGAGGGCCAGACCCGCGGTCTGTTCAAGGACCGAGCGGTGTTCTCGCTGCTCACCGGCGAGCCCGAATACCTCGATCCGCTGAAGGACGAGGCGCCCGAAGGCTGGTGGGTGACCGGCTACCCGTGGTACGCGATCCAGACGAAGGAGCACGACGCGTTCCTGCGCGCCTATCAGGCCCGCTTCAAGGACTATCCCCGCCTCGGGTCGGTGGTCGGCTATGCCACCGTGCGCGCGATCGCCGACGCGATCCGCAGGGCGGGCTCGGTCGACACCGAAAAGCTGATCGCCGCGTTTCGCGGCTTGAAGACGACCACGCCCTTCGGCCCGATCGAGTTCCGCGCGATCGACCATCAGTCGACGATGGGGGCGTACGTCGGCCAGACCGCCGTGCAGCAGGGGCGCGGGGTGATGAAGAATTTCCGCTACGTGGACGGCGCGGCGGTGATGCCGCCGGACGCCGAAGTTCGCAAGCTGCGCCCGGCCGACTGAAGCCGCGCCGGCGCGCGCTGGCCCGGGGCCGGGCGCGCGGTGCGCGCGGCTCGGTCGGCGCGATCCCGGCGCGGCTGTGGCTCCGATGCTTTCCTCGTTCGCGGTCCAGTTTCTGAACGGGCTTGCCGGCGCCTCGGCGCTCTTTCTGGTCGCGGCGGGCCTGTCGCTCATCTTCGGCGTGAGCCGCATCGTCAACTTCGCGCACGGCTCGCTCTACATGATCGGGCTCTACGTCGCCTGCACGGCCGCGCAGGCGTTCGGCAAGGGGCCGGCGGGATTCTGGGGCGCGGTGCTCGTCGCCGCGTTCGTCGGCGCGGCGCTCGGCGCGGCGATCGAGATCGCGGTGCTGCGGCGCATCTACCGCGCGCCGGAGCTTTTCCAGCTGCTCGCCACGTTCGCGGTGGTGCTGTTGCTGCGCGATGCGGCGCTTTACCTCTGGGGGCCGGAAGACATCCTCGGGCCGAAGGCGCCGGGTCTCGAAGGCGCAATCGAGATCCTCGGTCGGGCGTTTCCCGCCTACGACCTCCTTCTGATCGCGATCGGCCCCGCGGTCCTCGCGGCGCTCTGGCTGCTCCTTGCGCGGACGCGCTTCGGCCTGCTCGTGCGCGCGGCGACGCAGGACCGGGAAATGGTCGCCGCGCTCGGCGTCGACCAGAAGTGGCTCTTCACCGGCGTGTTCGCGCTCGGCTCGGCGCTCGCGGCGCTCGGCGGCGCGCTGCAGATGCCGCGCGAGCCGGCGAACCTCGGGCTCGATCTGGTCGCGATCGGCGAGGCGTTCGTCGTGGTGGTGGTGGGCGGCATGGGCAGCATTCCGGGTGCGTATCTCGCCGCGCTGCTCATCGCCGAGATCAAGGCACTCTGCTACGGCATCGGCACGGTGAACGTCCTCGGCACGAGCGTCGCGTTCTCGAAGCTCACGCTCGTCGCCGAGTTCCTCGTGATGGCCGCGGTGCTCGTCTGGCGGCCGTGGGGGCTGCTCGGGCGCGCGCAGGCCGCGGTGCGCGCGCCCGGCCCGCCCGAGCCGCCGCTTCGGCCGATCGGGCGGGGGGCGAGCGTCGCGCTCGCCGCTCTCGTCGTCGCGCTCGCGTTCCTGCCCCTTGCCGCGCGCGGCTATCCGTACCTCACGGTGCTCGCGATCGACATCCTGATCGCGGTGCTGTTTGCCGCGAGCCTTCACTTCATCATGGGGCCGGGGGGCATGCCTTCGTTCGGGCACGCGGCGTATTTCGGTCTGGGCGCCTACGGCGCCGCGCTGCTCGTGAAGGGTCTGGGTGCGCCGATGGAGGCGGCGCTTCTCCTTGCGCCGCTTGCGGCGCTCGCGGGCGCGCTCGTCTTCGGCTGGTTCGCCGTGCGCCTCTCGGGGGTGTACCTCGCGATGCTCACGCTCGCGTTCGCGCAGATCGTCTGGTCGGCGGTCTTTCAGTGGGACGAGGTGACCGGCGGCAGCAACGGCCTGGTGGGCATCTGGCCCTCGGCGCGTTTCGCCGACAGGAGCGCGTACTACCTGCTCACGCTCGCGATCGTGGTCGCGGGCCTTGCGCTGCTGCGGCGCGTCGCGCTCTCGCCCTTCGGCTACGCGATGCGCGCCGGGCGCGACTCGCCGCTGCGCGCCGAGGCCTCGGGCATTCCGGTCGCGCGCGTGCACTGGGTCGGCTTCGCGCTTGCGGGACTCGCCTGCGGTTACGCGGGCGCGCTGTTCGCGTTCGCAAAGGGCACGATCTCGCCGGAGACGATTTCGGTCGGCCGATCGATCGACGCGCTGGTGATGGTGCTCCTCGGGGGCGTGCAGTCGCTCGCCGGGCCGATCGTCGGCGCGGCGACCTACACCTCGCTCGCCGACACGATCATGCGCGCGACCGACTACTGGCGCGCGCTGCTCGGCCTTGCGATCCTCGCGCTCGTGCAGCTCTTTCCGCAGGGGCTTGCGGGCGGTGCGGCGCGCCTTGCGGCGCGGCTGCGGGAGCGCGCGCGGTGAGGCCGCTCCTCGAAGTGGCGAACCTCGCCAAGGCGTTCGGCGGCCTCGTCGCGGTCGACGACGTGAGCTTTTCGCTCGCGCGCGGCGAGCTCCTCGCCCTGATCGGCCCGAACGGGGCCGGAAAGTCCACCTGCTTCAATCTGATCAGCGGGCAGCTTGCGCCGGATGCCGGCAGCGTCCGGCTCGAGGGCCGCGCGATCACGGGGCTTTCCCCGCGGCGCATCGGGCGGCTCGGCGTGGGCCGCACGTTCCAGGTCGCCGCGACGTTCGCGTCGATGACGGTCGCGGAAAACGTGCAGACGGCGATCCTCGCGCGCGAGCGGCGCGTGTTCGACGTTTTCTCGCGCGCAGCGCGCGCGCACCGCACCGAGGCGCTCGCGTTGCTTGCCGAGGTGGGACTCGCCGAGCGGGCGGATGCGCCGGCGAGCACGCTCGCCTACGGCGACGCAAAGGCGCTCGAGCTCGCGATCGCGCTCGCGCAGCGGCCGCGGCTGCTCCTGATGGACGAGCCGACCGCCGGCATGGCGCCGGGCGAGCGCGGGGCGCTGATGGCGCTCGCGCGGCGGCTCGTGCGCGAGCGCGGCCTCGGGGTGCTCTTTACCGAGCACAGCATGGACGTCGTGTTCGCGCACGCCGATCGCATCCTCGTGATGGCGCGCGGGCGGTTGATCGCGCAAGGTCCGCCCGCGCAGATCCGCGCGGACGCGCGCGTGCACGAGGTCTATTTCGGCAGCGGCCGGCTGCTCGCTTCGCCCGCGGGGTGAGCGCGATGCGCGGCGATTCGGGCGATGCGCCGCCGCTTCTTTCGGTGCGCGGGCTCGACGCCTGGTACGGGCGCGCGCAGATCCTCTTCGACGTCGCGCTCGAGGTGCGCGCCGGCGAAGCGGTGGCGCTCATGGGCCGAAACGGCGCCGGAAAGAGCACGACGCTCAAGGCGATCATGGGGCTCGTGCCCGCGCGCCGCGGTGCGATCGCGTTCGACGGCCGCCGGATCGAGCGCTTCGAACCCTACGAGATCGCGCGCGCCGGCGTCGGCTACGTGCCCGAGGACCGGCGCATCTTCGCCGACCTCACGGTGCGGGAAAACCTCGAAGTCGGCCGCCGGCCGCCGCGGCCGGGCGCGCCCGTCTGGACGCTCGAGCGAATTCTCGCGCTCTTTCCCGCCCTGCGCGAGCTGCTCGATCGGCCGGGCGGGCGCACGAGCGGCGGCGAACAGCAGATGCTGACCGTCGCGCGCACGCTGATGGGCAATCCCCGGCTGCTGCTCCTTGACGAGCCTTCGGAAGGCGTCGCGCCGATCGTCGTCGAACGCATGGCGGCGGCGATCGAGGCGCTGAAGGCCGAGGGGCTCGCGTTGCTCGTCTCGGAGCAGAACCTGCCGTTCGTCGCCGAGGTCTGCGACCGGGTGTACGTGCTCGAGAGAGGCGAGGTGCGCTACAGCGGCGCGATGCGCGACTTCGTCGCCGACGAGGCGGCGCGCCGCGCGTACCTGACGGTGTGACGCAAAAGGCAGGCCGCGCGACGCGCGGCGACGGCCGCCGTCAGCGCACCACCTTGAACAGGTTGTTGAAGCTGTCGGTCCAGGGCGCAAGGCCCGGGATGTCCTCGATCTCGACCGCGTCGGCGAAGCGCTTGTCCGCGAGCAGCAGCTCGTTCTCGGTCACCAGCACGTAGGACGTGCCCGAGTACTTGTCCTCGGTCGGATCGTCCTCGACGAGGATCGCCTTCATGCCCTCGGCCTCGGCGACGAGCTTCACCAGCGGCGCGAGCTTCACGAACCGGTTGGTGACGTTGTAGACGATCACGCCGCCGGGGGCGAGATGGCGCCGATAGACGCGCAGCGCCTCCCGCGTGAGCAGGTGAATCGGGATCGAGCCGCTCGAGAAGGCGTCCACCGACAGCAGGTCGAAGCGCTGCGGCGGCTCGCGTTCGAGGTTGAGCCGACCGTCGCCGGTGACGACGTCGATCCTCGCCTTGGAGTCGCGCAGATACCAGAAGTACTCGCGCGC
This sequence comes from Burkholderiales bacterium, assembly GCA_026416295.1. Lineage (GTDB taxonomy): Bacteria > Pseudomonadota > Gammaproteobacteria > Burkholderiales > SG8-39 > RBG-16-66-20. The sequence continues at coordinate 73,618 of JAOAFL010000097.1, forward strand.
GATGCGCACCACCTCGGGGTCGAGCTCGTAGATGCGGAAGTAATCGCCCGGCTGCGCCCACGCGGTGAACACGCCGACGCCGAGGCCGACGACGCCGACGCGCCGCGGCCGGCCGTTGTAGAAGTCGAGCGCGCGCGCGATCCCCGAGGTCGGGCCGAAGTAGCTGATCGGCTCGGCGCGCAGCTTCGGGTCGGTGTACTGCCAGCCGTGGTTGATGACGCCGTGCACGAGGCTCCGCGTGGTGTGCGCATCGCCCCTTTCGGTTTCCTTCACGCGCAGCGTGCCGTAGAAGTTGCGCGTGACGAGCACCGCGTTCGCGCGCACGTAGCGCAGGTACTCCCACGAGAACCACGCGACCGTCGCGCTCACCGCGAGCGCGATCGCCGGCGTGACGACCGCGATCGCGCGCCGGGCGATCGCCCAGCGCGTCGGCCAGGTGAGCCAGGCGGCGAGCAGCCCGCAGGCGACGAGCGCGAGCGGCAGCTCGAGGTAGAAATCGAACACGCGCGGCGCGACCAGGCCGACGAACAGGCCGCCGGCGGCGCCGCCGAGCGACACCATGAGGTAGAAGCGCGTGAGGTACTTCGGTGCCGGGCGCATCGCGGCCAGTTCCCCGTGGCAGAACATGCACGCGGCGAACAGGCCCGCGCTGTAGAGCGCGATCGAGGCGCGGATGTTCATGACACCGAGGTTCTCGTAGAGGAAATACGCCATCGCGACGAGCGCGGCGAAGAGCAGCGGCAGCCCCCAGGCGCGCGAGTACCAGCCGCTCACGCCGCGGCGCGCGGTGACGTCGAAGACGAGGATGAAGGAAAGGAGGTAGAGCACGAGCGGCAGGATCCAGATGAACGGCACCGACGCGATGTTCTGCGTGATGTGCGTCGTGACGGCGAGGAGCAGCAGCGAGCCGAGCGCAGAGAGCGCGAACCACAGCAGGTAATCGAGCGCGCGCGGCGGGCGCGCGGGCGACGCGGTCTCGACCGGCGCGGCCGCGGCCGGCGCCTCGTCGCGTGCGGCCTTCCACGCCGCCGCGGCGCACAGCGCGGCGAACACCGCGTAGAGCGCGCTCCAGCCCCACGCCTGTGCCTCGATCGAGACGAGCGGCTCGATCACCGGCGGGTAGCCGACGAGCGCGACGAGCGAGGCGAGGTTCGACAGCGCAAACAGCCGGTACACCCTGCCGCGCGGAAACGTGCGCGCGAACCACGCCTGGACGAGCGGCCCGGTGGTCGAAAGGAGAAAGTAGGGCAGCCCGATCGTCGCGGCGAGCAGCAGCAGGATGCGCGCGCTCGGCTCGGTGTCCGGCTGCGGCTTCCAGGATTCGGCCGCGAGGATCGGCAGAAAGGCGAGGCTTGCGGCAAGGAGCGCCGTGTGCATGAGCGCCTGCGCGCGCGGGCGCAGCAGCCGCGTCACCGCGTCCGAGTACGCGTAGCCGGCGAGCAGCACCACCTGGAAGAACACCATGCAGGTGGTCCAGACGGCGGCGGTTCCGCCGAACCACGGCAGGATCTGCTTGGCGATGATCGGCTGCACGAGAAAGAGCAGGAACGCGCTCGTGAAGACCGTGGCGGCGAAAAGCAGCATCGGCGGCTCGCGAAAATCCCGGATTATCCTCGATTCAGCGGGCGCACGACGGCGCCCGCGCGCTCGCGGGCGGTAGCCCGATGTACCCTCGGCCCGCGCCCGTCGGCAGGGCGAAATCGCCCGATGCCGTGCATTAACGCGCACCGGCGCCGTCCGGCCGACATGCGGCCGCGTGCGCGGCGGCGCGTTCGGGCGTACGCCGCCGCGCGGCCACCGAATCTGCGGGCCGGTGGCGCCGCTGGTAGACTGCGCGCGCGATGAGCGCGCCCGACGATCCGCTGGTCGAGATTTCCGACCTTCGCTTCTCGTACAACGACGTTCCGGTGCTGCGCGGGCTCTCGCTTTCGATTCCGCGCGGCAAGGTGGTCGCGATTCTCGGCGGGTCCGGGAGCGGAAAGTCGACGCTCCTCAAGCTGATCGGGGGGCAGCTCGAGCCCGCGCGCGGCTGGGTGCGCGTCGCCGGCCGCATCGTGCACAAGCTGCCGACCGGCGAGCTGTACGCGCTGCGGCGCAAGATGGGCATGATGTTCCAGGTCTCGGGCCTGTTCAGCGACCTTTCGGTGTACGAGAACGTCGCGTTCCCGATCCGCGAGCACTACCGGCTGCCCGAGGCGCTCGTGCGGCCGCTCGTGCTGATGAAGCTGGACGCGGTCGGGCTGCGCGGGGCGCGCGACATGATGCCGGGGGACCTCTCGGGCGGCATGGCACGGCGCGTCGCGCTCGCGCGCGCGATCGCGACCGATCCGCTTCTCGTCATGTACGACGAACCCTTCGGCGGCCTCGATCCGATCTCGCTCAACCAGATCGCGCAGCTCATCCGGCGACTGAACGACGCGCTCGGGCTCACTTCGATCGTCGTGACCTACGACGTCTCGGAGTCGCTGAAACTCGTCGACTACCTCTACGTCATCGCCGAGGGGCGCCTTGCGGGCGAGGGCGCGCCCGAGGCGCTGCTCGCCTCCGACGACCCGTACCTGCGCCAGTTTCTGCACGCGCTGCCCGACGGCCCGGTGCGCTTTCACTACCCTGCGCCGCCGCTCGCCGAGACGCTGCGGCTCGCCTGAGGCCGGCCGCGCGAGGCGCGCTCGCCGCCCTCAGGGCTTGAGCGGGACGAAGCGCAGCGCGACGCCGTTATTGCAGTAGCGCAGGCGCGTGGGCGGCGGGCCGTCGTCGAAGACGTGGCCGTGGTGCCCGCCGCAGCGGATGCAGTGGTACTCGGTGCGCGGATAGATCAGGTAGTAGTCCTTCTTCGTGCCGAACACGCCCGGGATCGCGGTGAAGAAAGACGGCCAGCCGGTGCCGCTGTCGTACTTCATCGCCGAGGTGAAAAGCGGCAGGTCGCAGCCGGCGCAGACGAAGACGCCGGGGCGCTTCTCGTCGTTCAGCGGGCTCGTGAACGGCCGCTCGGTGCCTTCCTCGCGCAGCACGTGAAACGCCGCCGGCGACAGGCGCTTGCGCCATTCCTCCTTCGTGAGCTCGAGCTTCTGCGACGGATCGGGCACCGGCGTGCCCGGCGCGAGCAGGCTCTTCCAGTTCTTCTGCAGCGCCTCGATGTCCTTCATGGTCCTCGGCTGAGCGCGCGCCCGTTCGAGCCGCGCGGCGAGCGGCGCCGCGACGGCCGCAAGAATCAGGCTGCGGCGCTTCATTCCGGCCTCCTTTTCGCGAAACGGGGCGCCCGCGCGCGCCGGTCGCACCCCGAGGCCGGCTAATCTATCATCCTTCGCGAGGAGGAAAACCCATGACGCGCGTGCTGGCAGCGGTCGCGGCGGGCGTTCTCGGCGCCGCGGCGTTCGCGCAGGACTATCCGAGCCGTCCGATCACCATGGTGGTCGCGTTCCCGCCCGGCGGCGTCGCCGACATCGTCGGCCGCCCGCTCGCCGCGGCGATGGAAAAATCGCTCAAGCAGCCGGTGCTCGTCGTCAACCGCCCGGGCGCGGGCGGGGCGACCGGCACCGCGTCGGTCGCCAAGGCGCCCCCCGACGGCTACACCATCCTGATGACGCTTTCGTCGATCTCGATCTTTCCGGTCGCCGACCGGCTGCACGGCCGCGCGCCTGCCTACGAGCTGAAGGATTTCGCGCCGATCGCGCTCGTCACCGCCGACCCCACGGTGCTCGTCGTGCGCGCCGACGGCCCGTACAAGACGCTCAAGGATTTCGTCGATGCGGCGAAAGCGAACCCCGGCAAGATCAACTACGCCTCCTCGGGCGTCTACGGCACGCTGCACGTGGCGATGGAGATCTTCGCGCACGCCGCGGGCATCAGGCTTTTTCACGTGCCGTACCAGGGCGGCGGGCCGGCGGTGACGGCGCTTCTTGCCGGCCAGGTCGAGGCGCTCGCCTCCGGGCCGGCGGCGGCGATCGGCCACATCCGCGCGGGCAAGATGCGCGCGCTCGCCGCCTGGAGCGACAAGCGCATCCCGATGATGCCGGAGCTTCCGACGTTCAAGGAGCTCGGCTACGACGCCGAGTTCTACATCTGGTCGGGCGTGGTCGCGCCGGCGGCAACGCCCGCGCCGGTGCTCGCGCGCCTGCGCGAGGCGGTGCGCGAGGCGGTGCATTCGGCGGATTTCCGCGCGGCGATGGACAAGGTCGCCACCCCGATCGCGTATCTCGATGCGCCCGAGTTCCAGCGCTACTGGGAGCGCGACGCCGCGCGGCTCGCCGCCGCGCTGGAAAAGATCGGCCGCGTCGAGGAAAAGTGAGTCAGCCGCGGCGCGCACCGCGCGCGGCGAAACGCGAGCCCTTCGGCGCGCCGTACTGAAGCAGCCTGCTCGCGCGGCGCTCGAACGGGTCGCGGGGGGCGAGCGTTCGCGCCTGCGCGGGGCTGAGCAGCCGGAAGTGGCGCACGCGGTCGAGCGCGCCGGCGACCTTCCAGGCGCCGTCCTCGCCGCTCACCCAGTCGCGCGGATCGAACCGCCGCAGGTCGAACGGCAGCGAGTAGCGCCGCAGCGTCTTCTCGTGCCGCGCGTTGTAGTACTCGTGAAAGTACGACATCGCCAGCTCCCGCAGCGAGCGGTACACCGGGTCGCGCCAGCGCAGTCCCACGCCGTTCGTCTTCGAGATCGCGCCCCAGCAGCCGTTGCGCCGGAAAAGCGCCACCACATGGTCGTAGTCGCGCACCGCGGCCAGATCGAGGAGCAGCGGCGGCTCGCCGTGGATCCAGAGCGCGCACGCGGCGACGAGCGCCCCCTCGATGCAGTGCGCGCGCCGCTCGCGCAGCACCTGGCGCACCGAAAGGCAGGTGTCGCCGTCGCGCTCGAAGTTGAGCGGCAGCTCGTAGAGGAAGCGCTGGATTTTCTCCGGGGTATTCAGCCGGGCGAGCTCGGCGTATTCGTCGCGCTCGAGCCCGAGCCGCTCCCGCGTGGCGTGCCTTGCTCGCATCTTCTCGCGGCAGAGTGTAGCTAAAATCGTCCGGTGGACCACTGGCGGCGGATCGAGGCGGCGATCGCGGGCGAAGCCGCCGACCGCGTGCCGGTCGCGCTCTGGCGCCACTTTCCCGAGGACGATCAGGACCCTGCGCGCCTTGCCGCGCGCACGGTCGAGTTTCAGCGCGCCTTCGATTTTGACCTCGTCAAGTTCATGCCCTCGGGGACCTACGGCGTCGAGGACTGGGGCGCAAGAACCGCCTGGCGCGGTGCGGCGAACGGCGCGCGCGAGGTGCTCGAGCCTGCGGTGAAGCGACCGGAGGACTGGCGCAGGCTCGCGCGGCTCGACGCGCGCCGCGGTGCGCTCGGCGCGCAGAACGAGGCGCTCGCGCTCGCGGCGAAGGCGCTCGGCGGAACCGCGCCGATCCTTCAGACGGTGTTCAGCCCGCTCACCACCGCGCGCAAGCTCGCCGGCGAGGCGCTCCTTGCGCACCTGCGCGAGGCGCCCGATGCGGTCGAGGAGGGTCTTGCGGTGATCGCCGAAGTGACGATCGAGTTCGGCCGCGCGGCGCTCGAGGCCGGCGCCGACGGTTTTTTCTTCGCCACGCAGCTTGCGACGACCGAGGTGCTGACGGTCGCGGAATACGAGCGCTTCGGGGTGCGCTACGACCTCGCGTTTTTCGAAGCGCTCGGCGATCGCGCGCGCTTCAACCTGCTGCACCTGCACGGCGAGCGGCCGATGTTCGAGCGGCTCGCCCGCTATCCCGTCCAGATGATCAACTGGCACGACCGGCTCGCCGCGCCGTCGCTCGCCGAGGCGCGGCAGAGCTTTCGCGGGGCGCTCGTCGGCGGAATCGACGAACGCGGGCTGCTCGTGCGGGGCAGCGCGGCCGAGGTGCGCGCGCAGGCGCGCGATGCGATCGCGCAGACCCGAGGCCGGGGGGTCGTCCTCGGGCCCGGGTGCGTCGTCGCGATCGATGCGCCCGAAGGTAATATCCGTGCCGTCGTCGAAGAAGCGAGGAGACCGCTGTGAAACGCATCCTGATCGCGTTCGCCGTCGCCCTTGCGCCGCTTGCGGCGCAGGCGCAGGCCTGGCCCTCGAAGCCCGTCAAGTTCATCGTTCCCGCCGGACCCGGCGGCACGATCGATCCGCTGTCGCGCTTTTTCGCCGAGGCGTACGCGAAGGTCTTCGGTCAGAACTTCGTCGTCGAGAACCGCCCCGGCGCGCAGGGCAACACCGGGCTTGCCGCGATCGCCAAGGCCGAGCCCGACGGCTACACGATCGGAATGGCCGCCTCGAGCATGATCGCGATCAACCCGCACCTCTACCGGCAGATGCCGTACGATCCGCGGCGCGAGCTCGCCGGGATCGTGCTCGTCGCCGACGTGCCGAACATCCTCGTCGTGCACCCGGACGTGCCGGCAAGGACCCTCGCCGAGTTCATCGACTACGTGCGCGCCCACCCCGACAAGCTCAGCTTCGGCTCGACCGGAAACGGCAGCTCGATGCATCTCGCCGGCGAGCTCTTCAAGACGCTCACCGGAACGAAGATGACGCACATTCCGTACAGCGTGCCTGCGGATGCGACGCGCGACCTCGTCTCCGGCCGCACCCAGCTCATGTTCCAGCTGATGACCGGCATCCAGGGGCAGGTGAAGGCGGGGCGCGTGCGGCCGATCGCGGTGCTCTCGGACAAGCGCTGGCCCGGATTGCCGGAGGTGCCGACCGCCGCCGAGCAGGGGCTGAAGGGGCTCAAGTCCTCGGTGTGGTTCGCGATCGTCGCGCCGGCGGGCATCGCGCCGGCGATCGCCGAGCGGATCAACGCCGAGACGAACCGGCTGCTCGCGGACGCCGAATTCCGCGCGAAGGTCCAGGCGCTCGGCGCAGAGCCGATGGGCGGCTCGCAGGCCGATTTCCGGCGCCTGTTCGAGGAAGACTACGCGCGCTGGGCGGAGGTGGTGAGGATCTCGGGCGCGAAGATCGACTGAGGCGGCGCGCGACCCGGGGCCGCGACGAAAGGGACCGAGCATGATCGCAGAGGAGCCGAACCGCACGAAGGTGACGATCCTCACCGGCGCCTACCGCATCCGCGGCTACATCGACCTCATTCCCGGCGCGCGCGTCACCGACTTCATGGCCGAGGCAAAAGACTTCATCGCCGTCACCCACGCGGAGGTGTACGAGCTGGAAGTCGGCGGGCGGATGCTCCTTTCGGTGCCGTTCCTCAACGTCAGCCGCGACCACATCCAGGTGATCGCGCCGGAGAAGTAGTCAGGCCGCGTCGAACCGGTAGGCGTCCATCGCGAGCGAGCCGGTCTCGATGCCCGCGTAGAGGCGCGTTGCGCGGTACGCCGGACCGGCCGCGCCGAGCGCGACGAAAAGCGGCAGGAAGTGCTCTTCGGTCGGGTGTGCGCGCACACCGTGCGGCGTGCGCGCGCGGTACGCCGCGAGCGCGGCCAGCTCGCGCGACTCGATGCGCTGCCTCACCCACGACTGAAATTCGCGCACGTAGGCGAGGGGCGGGCCGTCTGTGCGCTCGGCGAGGTTGTGGGTGAGGTGGCCCGAGCCGACGATCAGGACGCCTTCGTGCGCGAGCGCAGCGAGCGCCGCACCGAGCGCGAGGTGATGCCGCGGCCCGAGCGCGCTCTGGACCGAGAGCTCGAGCACCGGCACGTCGGCTTCGGGGTACATGTGAAGAAGCGGCGCCCAGGCGCCGTGATCGAGCCCCCGGCTGCGGTCGAGCGCCGCGGAAAATCCTGCGGCTCGAAGGAGCGCCGCGGCGCGCTCTGCGACCTCCGGTGCGCCGGGCGCCGGATACGCGATCTCGTAGAGCGCGCGCGGAAAGCCGTAGAAGTCGTGGATCGTCTCGGGCCGGGCGCTCGCGGTGAGCGCCGGCGCCGGCGTTTCCCAGTGCGCCGAGGCGACGAGGATCGCGCGCGGGCGGCCGATTTCGCGCGCGAGCGAGCGCCACGCCTCGCGCGCGGCGCCCGGCTCTATCGCGTGCATCGGCGAGCCGTGCGAGACGAACACTGCCGGAAGCGCCGCGCCGCTCATCGAACGACTCGGCGCGCGGCTATCGGATCAGCCCCTCGGCGCGCATCGCCTCCAGGACCTTCGGCCGCTCGGCGACGCGCTTGTGGTAGGCGAAGAGCGACGGAAAGCGCGCGAGGTCGTATTTTGCGACCGCCGACCAGTTGAGGACGGTGAAAAGGTAGGCGTCGGCCACGGAAAACCGCTCGCCCATGAGGTACGGCCGGCCGTCGAGCTGCCCCGCGAGCCAGCCAAGGCGCAGGTCGAGCCGCTCGGTCACCGCGGCGCGCCACTCGGGCGTGAGCGCCGGGTTGAAGAAATTGCCGTAGCCCTTGTGAAGCTCCGAGGTGATGAAGTTCAGCCACTCCTGAAGGCGCAGCCGCTCGCGCGTGCCCTGCGGCGGGGCGAGCGCCGCCTCCGGTTTCGAGTCGGCGAGGTACTGCACGATCACCGGCCCCTCGGTAAGCACCTCGCCGTCGGGAAGCTCGAGCGCGGGGACATACCCTTTTCCGTTCACGCGCCGGTAGTCGCTGCCGTCGGCGAGCGTCTTCGTCTTCAGGTCCACCTTCACCAGTTCGACCGGGATGCCCGCCTCGCGCGCGACGATGTGCGGCGAAAGCGAACACGCCCCGGGGGAGTAGTAAAGCTTCATGCGATCGCTCCTCGGTCGGATGTGCGAAAACGCGACGCGCGCGGCTCGCGACCGGTTCAAGCATCGCGCGCGGGGCGTTCGCCCCGCGCCGCAGCCGCCGCGTTCGCACCGGCGATTCTGCCAAACACCGCGCCGTTCGTGAGCCCGGTGCCGCCGGGGTAGTTGAACCAGAAAATGCCGCCGACCAGTTCCCCGGCGGCGTAGAGGCCCGGGATCGGCGGCCCGTCGGTCGAGAGCACCTGCGCCGCCGTGTTGATCCTGAGGCCCCCGAAGGTGAACGTGATCCCGCAGGTGACCGCGTAGGCCTCGAACGGCGGCGTGTCGATCGTGTTCGCCCAGTTCGACTTGTTGATCGCAAGACCCACCGTGCAGCGGCCGTCCTTCACGTTCGGGTTGAACGGGATGTCGGTGCGCACCGCGGCGTTGTAACGCCGGATCTCTTCGAGCGCCGCCGCCCCGTCGGTGTCCTCCAGTTTCGCGCACAGCTCCTCCAGCGTGTTCGCGACCCGCTTCGTCACCTGCCGGATGCGGTATTCGTCGCGAAGCTGCGCTTTTACCTTGGCGTCGAAGATCTGCCAGGCGAACTGCCGCGGCTGGGCGAGGATCACGCGCCCGTATTTCGCGTAGGTGTAGTTGCGGAAATCCGCGCCTTCGTCGAGAAATCGCCGGCCCTCGGCGTTCAGGTAGATCCCCCAGGGGTACGAATGCTTCTGGTACTGGTCGCCCACCGCGAGATCGCCGAACTCGGGGGCGTTGCGCTCCCAAGCGACCGCGTGGCAGCCCGACCAGTGTCCGGCGGGCGCCGCGCCCGCCTCGAGCGCCATGCGGATCGCATCGCCGGTGTTGAAGCGCGTGCCGCGCACCTTCGCGAGCTCCCAGTTCGGGCCGAGGTAGCGCGCGCGCCACTCGGTATTCGCCTGAAAGCCGCCGGCGGCGAGCACCACCGCGCGGGCGCCCACCTCGACCGTGCGGCCGTCCTTTTTCACGCGCACGCCTTTCACGCCCTCGTCGTCTGCGACGAGGCCGACCGCGCGCGCCGAATACCACAGCTTCACGCCTTCGCGAAGCGCCGCGCGGGTGAGCGAATCGACGAGCCCGGGGCCGCCGCCCACCGCTTCCACCGTGAGCCCTCCCCAGAACTTGAAGCGCCCGCCGACGTTGAACGCCTGCCGCCCCCAGGCGGCGGTGAAGCGCACGCCCTTTTCGCGCATCCAGACGAGCGTCGGCAGGCTGCGGCGCACGAGGATTTCGGTGAGGTCCGGATCGCACCGATCCTCGGTCACGCGCGCCATGTCGTCGAAGAACCGGTCCTCGGTGTAGGTGCCGAAATCGGTGCGCGCGATCTCGTCCTCGGAAAGGTCCGGGATGAGCTTCTTCAGGTCCTCGACGCCGTTGTAGACGACGCGCATGAGCCCCGCGGTAAAGCGCGAGTTGCCGCCCGATTCCTCCTGTGGCGCGCGCTCCAGAACGAGCACGCTCGCGCCCTTTTCGCGCGCGGCGAGCGCGGCACAGAGCGCGGCGTTGCCTGCGCCGACGACGACCACGTCATAACGATCGGTCACTGCGTTCGATCTCCTTCGTTCAGATTCGAGTTATCGAGCGCCGCGAACCGCCCCGCGCGGCGCCCCGAGACGAAAGCCCAGGCGAGATGGTGTCCATGCCCCTTCAGCAGCAGTCCGCCCTGGCCGGTCGCGCCCGCCGCGTACAGGCCGGGAATCGGCCGCGCGCGCGAATCGAGCACCCGGTGGCGCTCGTCGACCGCGAGGCCGCCCTCCGAGTGTACGAACACCGGGCGCACCGGGCCGAGGGCGACGTAGGGCGGCTCGCGCAGTCGCTCGGCGACGCTCGCGACGAGCGTTGCGGCGCGCACGCCGAGCTTATCAGCGAGCGCGGCGAGCGTCGCCGCCTCGCGGTAGATGTCGGGGCGACTGCGCCGATAGTCCGGCAGATAGGCGTACGCGACGCCGGGCGCGGTCGAGACGAAATCCGGCCAGGCGGAGAAGCGCCGCGCAAGCGGCGCGTCGAGCACGATGTAGGCCTCCTGCCCGGGCTCGTCGGCGAGGCGGTGCGCGGGCCGCTCGCGCTCGTCGCAGAACCGTTCTCCGCGGCGGTTGACGAGCAGCGCGCCGGCCTCGAAGAGCGCGGGCGACGGGGCGAGCGCGGTCGTGACGAAGCGCATCACGAACGGGCGCAGCAGCCTCGCCGGCAGGCGTTCGAGCGCCCAGGCGATCGTCGCGCCGAGCGCGGTCCACGGCGGCAGGCGCCTCAGCCAGCTTTCGCCGGCGGGCGGAACGAAGCGCAGCTCGGGCCCGAGCGCGAGATCGCCGTTCAGGATCCGCGCGCCGAGCGCTTCGGCCATGCGCTGGCCGTCGCCGGTCGCGGTCGGGTTGACGCCCGGAATGCGCGCCTCCTGCGGTCCCATGAACCGCGCCTTGAACTCGGGGCTGCTCGTGAAGTCACCGGTCGCGAGCACGACCGCGCGCCGGGCATCGAAGCGCAATCCGGACTCGGTTTCGACACCGACGACGCGGCCGTCCCGCGCCACAAGGCGGTGGGCGCGCACGCCGGTGCACACGCGCACGCCCGCCCGGTGCGCGCGGCGCGCCAGGTGCCAGATGTAGGCGCGCGAATTGGGAAGCGCGACGTGCATGCGCGGGCGGCGGTGGGGGGGCTCGGGCATCGGCCCGGCGAAGCGAATGCCGGATTCGAGCAGCCAGCGAAACGTTCCCGGCAGCTCCTCGCACAGCAGGCGGCGCAGCGCGTCGTTGTCGCGCGAAGCGAGCGCGCCCGCGAATCCCGGCATGTCGGCCCAGTGGTCTTCGGGACGGTCTTCGATGCCGTGCCGCCGCTGGTGGGGCGTCGCGGCGACCGTGATCGAGCCGACCGACCAGGCGGTCGAGCCGCCCAGCCGCTCGTTCTTTTCGAGGAGCAGGACGCTTGCGCCCGCGGCGCGCGCCTCGATCGCGGCGGCGAGCCCGGCGCCGCCGCCGCCGACCACGACAACGTCGGCCGAGCCGCCCGGCGGCGCCGATCCCGTGCCTTGCACCTTGGCGGCCTACGCGATCCAGGGCTTGCCGAAGGTCGGCTCCCGGAACGGCGTCGGCGGAAGCTGCCAGGTGCCGGTTGCCGGCGGACGCACCTGCGCGTCCACGTGCACGTCGAGCACCGCCGGACGCCGCCCGCGGAGCGCGTGTTCGAGCGCGCCGGCGAGGTCCTCGCTGCGCGTGACGGTGATGCCTTCTGCGCCGCAGGCGCGCGCCCACGCAGCGAAATCCGGGTTGTAGGGCTTGCCGTCCTTCTGACCGTAGTGACCGCCCTCGAAAAACGCGGTACCGAGCTCCCGTCCGCCGAACATCCCGTCCTGGATGTCGCGGATCGCCGCCCAGCTGAAGTTGTTCCAGACCACCCAGACGCAGGGCAGATCGTATTCGACCGCGGTCGCGACCACGTACGGCGTCATCGAGAACCCGCCGTCGCCGCACACCGCGACGCAGGGCCGCTCGGGCGCGGCGAGCTGCGCCCCGAGCACGCTGCAGACGCCGAAACCCATCGACGAATAACCCCAGCTGTTCAGCATGCTCTGCGCGCGCCGCGGTCGCCAGAACTGCATGAACCAGTTGTGATGCACGCCCGAGTCGCAGGTGAGGATCGCGTCCTCGGGCAGCACCTTCTGCATCGTGCCGACGACGTATTCGGGCCGCAGCGGCACCGTGCGCGCCTCGAACCCCGGGCGCACGTACGCCTCCCACTCCCGGCGCCAGGCGGCGATCTCGGCGTGCCATTCGGCGTACTGGCGCGCAAGCGGCGGCGCCCCGCCGGCCTCGCGCCGCGCGAGCGCGTCCGCGAGCTGCGCGGCGAACACCTTCGCGTCGGCGATGATGCCGAGCGTCGGCGGATAGTTGCGCCCGAGTTCCTGCGGGTCGATGTCCACGTGGATGAGCCGCGTCTTCGGGAAGTTCCACGAGTAGCCCCGGTGCCAGGAGGAGGAGGAACGGTCGTCGAAGCGCGCGCCGATCGCGAGCACCAGATCGGCGTGCCGCCCCGCCTGGTTCGCCGGGTAGGTGCCGTTGCGGCCGATGAAGCCGAGCGTGAGCGGATCGTCGGCCGGCACGCAGCCCATGCCGTTCGGCGACGTGAGCACCGGAATACCGAACGCCTGCTGCAGGCGCGTGATCTCGGGTCCGGCTTCGGCGAGCGTCGCGCCGTGGCCGATGAAGATCACCGGCCGCATCGCGTCGGCGAGCAGGCTGACGGCGGCCGCGAGGTCGGCGTCGCACGCCGCCGGGCGATGCTGGCCGAAGACGTGCGACGGCGGCGGCACCTCGACCTCGTCCTCCTCCTGAAAGACGTTGAACGGCACGTCCACGTTCACCGGTCCCGGCCGCCCGGTGAGCATCGTGTCGAACGCCTGGCGCAGCGCGAGCGGCAGCATGTCCACGCGCGTCGGCTGGAACGAGCGCTTCACCACCGGCCGGACGACCGAGGGAAAGTCCGCCTGGTTGTGCTTCCACAGCTCCTGGAACGGCGCGCGGTTCATCTGCGAGGTCGGCACGTTCGCGGTGATCGCGAGGAACGCCGAGGAGTCCACGAGCGCGGTCACGAGCGACATCACCAGGTTCGCCGAGCCCGGGCCGGTCGAGGTGAGCGTCGCGACCGGCTGGTGACGCACGCGAAAGTAGCCGTCGGCCATGTGCCCGGCGCACTGCTCGTGGCGCGGCGAAACGAGCTTCACCTTGTCGCGCACCGCGTAGAGCGCATCCAGCATGCCGACGTTGCCGTGGCCGCAGATGCCGAAGACGTACGGCACCTTCTGGCGCACCAGATACTCGGCGATCAGCTCGCCGCCCTTCATCCTCGCCATGGTCTCGTCCCTCGTTTTACGGCGCGCGGTCGAACGCAAAAGTCACCATGCGCGCCTCGGTCATTTCCTCGACGGCGTAGCGCGGCCCCTCGCGCCCGAAGCCGCTCGCCTTCGAGCCGCCGTAGGGCATCAGGTCCACGCGCGAGCTGCTCGTCTCGTTGACGTGCACGCCGCCCACTTCCAGCTCGCGCGCAGCGCGGAACGCGTCCTCCAGCCGCTGGGTGAAAATGCCGGCGGCGAGGCCGTAGGGCGTCGCGTTCACGCGCGCGATCGCCTCCTCGAGCGTGTCGAACTCGACGATCGACATCACCGGGCCGAAAACCTCCCGGCAGCCGACCTTCATCGTGTCGTTCACGTCCGCGAGCAGCACCGGCGCGAGCGCCGCGCGCTCGCGCGCGCCGCCCGCGAGTCGCCGGGCGCCGCTCGCGACCGCCTCCTCGACCCAGCGCTCCACCCGGTCGGCCTCGGCCGCGCTGATGAGCGGACCGACGACGGTGCCCGCAGCGCGCGGATCGCCCCAGGCGAGCGCCTGCACCATCGCCTGCAGTCGCTCTGCCGTCGCGCGCGCGACCGGGCGCTGCACGAGCAGCAGCTGGATCGAGGTACAGACCTGGCCCGCCTTGCGGTAGGCCGCGTTCACGATCTTGGGCAGCGCGGTTTCCAGCCGCGCATCGTCGCAGACGATCGTGCAGGCGATCGAACCGAGCTCCATCTGCGTGCGGCGCAGCCCGGCGCGGCGCTGGATCGCAAGTCCGGTCTCGGTGCTGCCGGTGAAGGCGATGAAGCGCACGCGCTCGTCCTCGACCAGCCAGCCGGCGACCTCCGCGCCGCCCGGAAGCACCGAGAGAAAGCCGCGGGGAAGGCCCGATTCGAGCAGCGCTTCGGCGAGCAGCAGCGCGGTGAGCGGCGTCGCTGACGCGGGTTTCAGCACCACCGCGTTGCCGGCGGCGATCGCGGGCGCGACCTTGTGCGCGACGGTGTTCAGCGGCGAGTTGAACGGCGTGATCGCGAGCACGACGCCGAGCGGCACGCGCAGCGTGAAGCCGAAGCGGCCAGCCTGCCCGGGGGCACCGGCGAGCGGCACCACCTCGCCGGCGAGGCGGCGCGCCTCTTCGGCCGACAGCCGCAGCGTCTCGACGCAGCGGCGCACTTCGCCGGTCGCGTCGGCGACGGTGAACCCCGCCTCGGTCTGCATCGTCTGCACGAACTGCTCGGCGCGCGCGGCGACGAGCTGCGCCGCGCGCTCGAGGATCGCGCCGCGTTCGAACGGCGGCGGCGCGCCGTGCCGGAACGCCGCGTGCGCGGCCGCGAGCGCCTGCGCGGCCTGCGCGCGGTCGGGCGTGGCGACGCGCGCAGCGGGCGCAAGCCGGTACTTGTCGAGGACGACGATCGGTGCGCCGGCACCGGCGATCCATTCGCCGCCGGCGAGCAGCGGCCGCACCGGAAGGTCGGCCGCGGAGAGCGAGGGCGTCACAGCCATAGGATCCGCTTTCGGTAGTCGAGATCGTCGCGCAGCGGGGCGGCGGGCCCGTCGTGGCAGACCGCGCCGCGCTCGAGCACGTACACGCGGTCGGCGAGCGCGAGCACGAGATCGAGGTTGTGCTCGACGATGAGGATCGAGAGGTCCCCGCGCATGCGATCGAAGGCGCGGAACAGCTCTTCGATCACCGCCGGCGCGAGCCCCTCGAACGGCTCGTCGAGGAGGAGCAGCCGCACGTTGCCCGAGAGCGCGCGCGCGACCGCGAGCATCTGCTGCTCGCCGCCCGAGAGGTAGTCGGCCGGCACGCGCATGCGCTCGGCAAGGCGCGGGAAGAACTCGAAGATGCGCCGCTCGTCCCAGACGACGCCGTTCGTGCCGTCGGTCGGGCGCGCGAGCCGCCCGAGCGCGAGGTTGTCGGCGGCGCTCATGCCGGCGAACAGGCCTCGGCCCTGCGGCACGTAGCCGACGCCGAGGCGCGCGATGTCGGGCGCGGCAAGCCGCGCGATGTCGCGCCCGTCGAACACGATGCGGCCGGAGGCGGCCGGCGCAAGCCCAGCGACCGACTTGAGCAGCGTCGACTTGCCGGCGCCGTTTCGGCCGAGGAGCGCGACGATTTCGCCGCGGCGCACTTCGAGCGAGGCGTCGGCGAGGATGTGGCTCTTGCCGTAGTAGGTGTGGATGTGCTCGACGCGCAGCAGCGGCTCGCCACCGGCGAGCGCTCCGGTGCGCGCGAGCGTCGCCGGCACGCCGCGGCCGGTGTAGACCTCCTGCACGCGCGGGTCGCGGCGGACCTCCTCGGGTGTTCCGGTCATCAGCACCTCGCCCTGGTTCATCACGGTGACGGTGTGCGAGAACGCGAGCACCCGGTCGATGTCGTGCTCGACGATGAGCACCGGAATGCCCTCGGCGATTCTGCGCACGCGCGCCGACACCCGCTCGCGCTCGGCGGCGGCCAGTCCGGCGAGCGGCTCGTCGAGGAGCAGCACCCGCGGCCTGCAGCCGAGCGCGATGCCGAGGTCGAGCAGCCGCTGGCCGCCGTAGGAGAGGTCGCCCGCGCGCGCCTGCTCGATCCCCTCGAGGCCGAGAAAGCGCACGAGCGCCGCGGTCTCGGCGTGGATGTCGGCGAAGCGCTCGGCGTCGCGCCAGGCGTCGAAACGCGCCGGATGCCGCGCCTGGATCGCAAGGCGCAGGTTCTCGTAGAGCGTGAGCCCGGGAAAGAGGTTGGTGATCTGGAACGAGCGCGCAAGGCCCCGCCGGCAGATCTCGTGCGCCTCGAGCCCGTCGATCGGCTCGCCCGCAAGGCGCACGCTTCCCGCATCCGGCCGGTACAGGCCCGAGGCGACGTTGAAGAGCGTCGTCTTTCCCGCGCCGTTCGGGCCGATGAGGGCGTGAATCTCGCCGTGGCGCACGAGGAGGTGCGCATCCGAGACCGCGCGGATGCCGCCGAAGCGCTTCGCGAGCCCGGCGATCTCGAGCATCGGCCCCTCGGCCGCGGCGGGCCGCAGACACTCGGGCAGCGGCACGCCCTCGGCGATGCGGCGCGCGCTCATCGCCGCCGCCTCCGACGGCGCCGGACGCAGCCGCCGGCGCACGTTTTCCCAGATGCCCGTGAGCCCTTCGGGCGAAAACAGCACGAACGCGATGAACACCAGCCCGAACCAGAGCAGCCAGTTGCCGGTCCACATCGAGAACAGTTCCCGGAACAGCACGTAGAAGCCGACGCCGAGCGCCGGCCCGAGCAGCGTGTGCATGCCGCCGATCACCACCATCGCGAGCAGCTCGCCCGAGAACGCGACCGAGACCGACTCGGCCGACACCAGGTAGTTGAGAAAGCCCTGCAGCGCGCCGCCGAGCCCGGTCACCGCCGCAGACAGCACGAACGCGGCGAGCCGGTAGCGGTCGACCGCGTAGCCGATGAAGGCGGCGCGCTGCTGGTTCTCGCGGATCGCGACGAGCACGCGGCCGAACGGCGAGCGCGTCACTCGCCAGAGGAGGTAGAGCACGCCGAAGGCGACGAGCGCGACGAACGCGTAATAGACGCGCCCGTCCTCCAGGCGCAGGAACGCCGGCCCGCCGCGCGCAAGCCCCCCGAGCCCGTCCTCGCCGCCGGTGAGCTCGGTCCAGCGAAACGCGACCGTGTAGGTGAGCGCGCAGAGCGCGAGCGTGAGCAGCGCGAAATAGACGCCGCGCCGGCGCAGGATGAGCGCGCCGACGAAGAGCGCGAGCAGCGCGACGAAGGCGAGCGAGAACGCGAGCGGCAGCGCGAGCTGGCCCGGAAACCAGTGCTTCTGCGCGAGCGCGGCGGCGTAGGCGCCGATGCCGAACCAGGCGCTGTGGCCGAAGGACACGAGCCCGGTGAAGCCGACGAGCAGGTTGAGGCCGAGCGCGGCGATCGCGAGCGTCACCATCTGCGTGGCGGTGTTCACCGACAGGCCGAGCGCGCGCATCACGAAGGGCAGCGCAAGGAGCGCAGCCGCCCCGACGAGGAGCGGGCGGTAGCGGCTCATTCGAACTTCTCGATGCGCTCGCCGAGCAGACCGCGCGGGCGCAGCATCAGCACGAGGAACATCAGGATGTACATCGACGCCTCGCCCGCCGCCGGCGCGAAATGGATCGTGACGCCGCGCACCACGCCGACCAGCAGCGCGGCGAGCACCACGCCCCAGAAGCTGCCGAGACCGCCGATCACCACCACGACGAAGGCGACGGTGATGATCTCGGCGCCCATCGCCGGGTGCACGTTGGTGATCGGCGCAAACAGCGCGCCGCCGAGCGCCGCCATGCCGACGCCGAGCATCACGATCGCGGTCATGTACGGCTGCAGCCGGATGCCGAGCGCGGCGACCATGTCCGGGCGCTGGATGCCGGCGCGCACCACGCGGCCGAAGGACGTGCGCTGAAGCAGCCACCACAGGCCCGCGAGCACCGCGAGCACGACCGCCAGCAGGAACAGCCGGTAGCGCGAGAACATGAAGTCGCCGACGAGCACCTGGCCCTTCATTTCCGGCGGCATCGGCGCCGGGATCGGCGCCGCGCCCCAGAGCATGCGGATCGCCTGCTCGGCGACGAGCGCCAGGCCGAAGGTGACGAGCAGCCCGAGGATGGGGTCTGCGCCGTAGAACCGGCGCAGCAGCAGCCGCTCGAACGCGACGCCGAGCAGCGCGACCACCCCCGGCGAGATCGCCACCGCCGGCCAGAAGCCGAGGTGCTTGCCGATCTCGACCGACAGGTAGGCGCCGAGCGCGTAGAACGCGCCGTGGGCGAGGTTGACGCCCCCGCCTACGGAGAAGATGAGCGACAGCCCGAGCGCGATGAGAAGGTAGTAGCCGCCGAGGACCAGGCCGTTGACGACCTGCTCGAGCAGGAAGAACGCCTGCATCTACATCTTGCAGGTGTTCTGCGATCGCGGCGGGTAGATCGTCTCGAGCGGCTGGTCGGGCGCCGGCACCGCCGCGCCGAACTGCAGGAAGTCCCACTTGTCCTTCGCCTGGCCCTTCGGCTTGACGGTGAACGGGTAGGCTTCCTGCACGAGCTGGTGGTCCCAGGCGCGGAAGTAGCCCTTGCGCGCCTTGAGCAGGTCGAACTCGGCCTGGCTCTCGAAATAGCCGATCAGCTTCTCGGTGTCGGTGCCGCGCGTGGCGGCGATCGCCTGCGCCATGATCTTCAGCGACACGTACGAGATCCAGGCGTGGTTCTCGGGCGGCTTGCCGTACCTCTTGCGGAACGCCGCCACGAACGCCCTGGAGCCGGGGGTGTCCAGCTCGTGATGCCAGACGGTCGGCCAGATGCCGGCGAGGTTGCCCTCGCCCGCGGCCCAGGCGTCCGCGGTGTTGAGGTTGAAGCCGGCGATCGGGTAGGGCAGGCCGAACTCGGCGTACTGCTTGACGAAGTTGGTCACCTGGTTGCCGGCGAGATTGGTCGCGACGAGGTCGGGCTTCGCCTGGCGGATCTTGAGCAGGTAGGGGCTGAAGTCGGTGACGTCGGTCGCGACCAGGTCGTCGCCGACGTGCACCGCGCCGTTCGCCGCCATGAACGCCTTGGCCGCCTTCGCGAGGTCGTGGCCGAAGAGGTAGTCGGCGGTGAGGCTGAAGTAGCGCTTGCCCTTCACCAGCCCCTCGCGCAGCAGCGCCTGTCCGGCGGCGTTCACCATCACCGTCACCGGAATGTCCACGTGGAACGTGTAGCGGTTGCAGTCGGCGCCGCGCAGCACGTCCGAGCGCGCGCCGATCTGCAGGTAGAACTTGCGGTTGCGCGCCGCGACCTGCATGATGGCCTTGGCCGAGGCCGAGTTGATTTCCCCCATCAGGAACTCGACGCCGTCGCGCTCGATCATGCGCTGCGCCTTGGTGGTCGCGGTCGCCGGATTGACCGAGTCCTCCGAGATGAGCTCCAGACGCCGCCCGAGCACCCCGCCGGCGGCGTTGATCTCGTCGGCGGCGAGGCGGATGCCCATCACCGCGTAGTCGCCGAGCGCGCCGAGAAACCCGGTGAGCGGGGTCAGATGCCCGATGCGGATCGTCGCCGGCTGCGTGCGCACGATCGCGGGAAACCCGAGCGCCGCGGCGGCCGCGGCGCCGGCCTTGAGGACGTCTCTCCTGGTGGTCATGCTCCCTCCTTCGCAAGCGGTTCGTCGGCCGCCGGCGCGGTCACCACGAGAAACACCAGCCCACCGGTCCCGGTGTTGGTGAAGCTGTGGCGCACGCCGGGCGGAATGTAGGCGTAGTCGTGCGCGCGCAGCAGGTGCTCGGTGCCCTCCAGCACGAGCAGTCCCTCGCCTTCGAGCACGTAGTAGATCTGCTCCTGCACCGCGTGCGCGTGTTCCGCGACATGCGCGTTCGGCGCGTAGCGCGAGATGCGGAAGTCGAGCAGGCGCGTGCCGGTGTTCTCGGGCCCGACCAGCGCCTTGGAAAGCGCGCCGCCGAAGTGTCCCGGGAATTCCTGCCAGCGCAGCCGCGCCATGCTGGCGACGAGCGCGCGGCGTTCGGATGCGTTCGCCATCGGCGCATAGTCTAGAAAGCGGCGCGCGCCGGCAGGAAATACCGATTTGCGAGATAGGGTATAAGCTCGCGCTATAGCCGAACGCGAAGGAGGACCCGGTGGACCTGCGACAGCTGCGCTACTTCACCCAGATCGTCGAGAGCGGCAGCCTCGCGAAGGCGTCGCGACGCCTGTTCGTCGCGCAGCCGGCGCTCAGCCAGCAGCTGGCGAAGCTCGAGAGCGAGGTCGGACGCCCGCTCGTGCGGCGCACGCCGCGCGGGGTCGTGCCGACCGAGAACGGCCGCGCACTCTACCAGCACGCGCGCTTCGTGCTGCGCCAGCTCGAGCAGGCGCTGTCGATCGCGCGCCAGGAGCCCGGCGCGCTGCAGGGCATGGTGTCGGTCGGGCTCGCGGCGACGACGGTCGCGGCGCTCGGCCTCGCGCTCGTGCGGCGCGTGCGCGAACGCTACCCGGGCATCGTGCTGAACGTGGTCGAAGGCATGAGCGGGCACCTCGGTCAGATGATGCGGCTCGGGCAGCTGGATCTCGCGGTGCTGTTCACGAACGACCTCGCCTCCGATCTCTCGGTCGAGCCGCTGCTCGACGAGGCGCTGTTCGTCATCCTGCCGAAGTCGAGCCCGCTCGTTCCGCCGCGGCGCACGAGCGTCACGATCGAGGAGGCGGCGGCGCTGCCGCTCATCCTGCCGACCTCGGGCCACGGCCTGCGCCGGCGCATCGCCGCCGCGTTCGAGCAGCACGGGCTGTCGGCGCGCATCGTCGCCGAGATCGACTCGCTTTCGCTCCTCATGGGCTGCGTGCACGACGGCATGGGCGCGACCATCAAGCCGATGGCGGCGGTCTATCACGAGGCCGCCCGCGGCCGGCGCTGGCGCGCGCTCGCGATCACCGGGGCGCCCATGATCCGGCGCAACTACCTCTACAGCCTGCCGCCCGAGCGGCTGTCGTCGGCGGCGCTCGCGGTGGCCGCCGAGATCCGCGCGACCGCGCACGCGCTGATCGCCTCGGGCGCCTGGACCGGCGTGCGCGCGCTCGAGCCCGCGCGCGCGCAGGCGCCGGCGGCCGGCACGGCTGCCGTCGGCGAAGCGCAAACGGTCTGAGTCGCGGCCGGCCGCCCGCTCAGGCGAGCGCCGGCGCTTCCTCCAGCCGCCAGAGCCGCGCAAGCCGCGCGCGCGCCTCGTCTTCGCCGAGCACCGGCGCGACGAGTTCGAGGAACTTGTCCTCGAGCTGCGCGTCCGAGAGCGGCTGCTCGGGATCGCCGACGCGGGTGGGTTGCAGGTGCTCTGCGCGCCGGCCGTCGGCCGTCTCGATCGCGACGCGCGCGGCGCGCCGCGCGGGAAACGCCCGGTCGAGCTCGGGATCGACCGCGATCTCGATGCGCCGCATGAGATCGCGCGTACGCGGGTCGGCGAGCCGCGCCGGTTCGAAGGCGGCAAGGCGCACGCTGCCGTGCGCGAGCGCGTGTGCGACCGCGTAGCGCAGCGAAAACCGCGCTTCGGCGGCGGTGCGCGGGTCGTCGTGGCCCGCCACCTCGAGCGCGGCGCGGTAGGTCGCGACGCGCACGCGCGCGATGTCGCGCGCGCCCACGCCGAGGCGCGCGCGCAGCGCGAGCGCGCCGTCGATCGCGGCGAACGCATGGCCGCAGCAGGCGTGGTTCTTGAAGGTGATGCGCGCGATGCGGAACTCGCCCCCGAGCGCGGCGAGCGCGCGGCCCCAGTCGGGCGCATCGCCCATCGCGGCCCCGAGCCCCGCCTCGCCTTCCAACGCGTCGAGCGCGCCGCGCGCGCCTTCGCGCGCCGCGAGCGCGGCGAGCAGCCCCGCTTCCGCCGCCCGGCCGGCGTGCAGCGGCTTCGACGTCGAGTCGCCGCGCATCGCCTGCTGGAGCCCGGCGGCGAAGGTGGCGGCGGTCGCGAGCGCGTGCGCAAAGCGCGCCGCGTCGAGTTCGAGCAGCTCGGCCGCGGCGGCGCAGGCGCCGAAGCCGCCGATCGTTCCGGTCGCGTGCCAGTAGCGGTAGTGCGCGCGGCCCATCGCTTCGGCGATGCGCGCGCCGATCTCGTAGCCGACGACGAGCGCGCGCAGGAACGAGAGCCCCGAGGCGCCCTGCGATTGGCCGACCGCGAGCGCTGCGGCGATCGTCGGTGCCCCCGGATGGAAGATCCCCTCGCGGTAGATGTCGTCCACCTCCATCGCGTGCGCCGCGGTGCCGTTCAAGAGCGCGGCCGCCCGCACGCTCGCGCGCCGGCCGAGCGCAAGCCGCGCGCCGCCGCGGTCCAGTTCCTCGGCGAGCGCGCGCTCAAGGAGCGCCGCCGGCGCAGAGCGCGCGCCGGCGATCATCGCCGCCGTAAAGTCGATCGCCGCGCGCTTTGCGTGATGCAGCACCGCTTCGGGGAGCGGCGCGGCGCGCGCGGCGACCGCCCACTCGGCGAAGCGTTCGACGACCGCCGCGCCCATCTCAACCGCGCGGCGCAGGCGGCGCGCCCGCCGCGCGCGCGGCCTTGCGCGTTCGCCTCGCCACGCTCAGTTCGCCCGGATGCCCGCCTTGCGCACGACCTCGCTCCAGCGCGCCTGCTCGCGCGCGATGAAGTCGGCGTACTCCTTCGGCGTGGAACCGACCGCTTCCGCGTTGTCCACGGCGAGGCGCTCGGCGACCGAGGGCTGTCGCGCGGCGAGTGCCGCCGCCTCCGCGAGCCGGCGCACGATCTCGGCCGGCACTTTCGCCGGGGCGTTCAGGCCGTACCACTGCGTGGTCTCGAAGCCCGGATAGCCCTGTTCGGCGACCGTCGGCACCTCGGGCAGGATCGGCAGCCGCGTCGCGGAGCCCACCGCGATCACGCGCAACTTTCCGGCCTTCACGTGCGGAAGGAGCGGCGGGGTGCCGGCGGCGGTCGCCTGCGTGCGCCCGGCCAGCAGATCCACCAGGTTCGGCCCGGTGCCCTTGTACGGCACGTGCACGAGGTCGATGCCGGCGACGAGCTTCAGGTACTCCATCGCGAGGTGCCCCGCCGAGCCGTTGCCGGCCGAGCCGTAGTAGAGCTTGCCGGGGTTCTTTTTCGCCAGCGCGACGAACTCGCGCAGGTCCTTCGCCGGCACGTCGGCCGGCACGACGAAAATCGAGGGCACCTTGGCGAGCAACGACACCGCGGCGAAATCGCGGTTGGTGTCGAACGGCAGGCTCTCGTACATGAACGGGTTGACGGCGAGCGAGCCGATGTGGCCGATGATGAGCGTATAGCCGTCGGGCTCGGCGCGCGCGACCTCCTGCATCGCGAGGTTGCCGCCGCCGCCGCCCTTGTTCTCGATCACGAACGGCTGGCCGAGCGTCTTTTCCATCTCGGCGGCGAAGGCGCGCGCGATGATGCTGCTCGTGCCGCCCGGGGCGAACGGCACGACGAGCCGGATCGGCTTCGCCGGCCAGCTCTGGGCGTGCGCCGAAGCGGCGACGAGTGCGGCAAGCGCCGCGACGAGCGAGCGCAACATGAGGGTCCTCCTTTTCTCAGAACTGCGAATCGTACTGCGAAGGATCGATGCGCGCGCCGACGACGAGCGGGCGGTCGGTCGGCCGTGCGCCCGCGAGCAGCCGCTCGAGCGCGGCGGCGTCCTCGACGGTCGCGCCCTCGCAGCCCATCGCGCGCGCAAGGCCGGCGATGTCGGTCGCGTCGAACCGGGTGCCGAAGGCCGGATAGCGGCGCTTCGCCTGCTTGATCTCGATGCGGTTGAGGCTGTCGTCGCAGAACACGACGACGAGCAGCGCAAGCCCGAGGCTCGCCGCGAGCCGCAGCTCCGACTGCACCATCGCGAGACCCCCGTCGCCGACGAAGCAGACCACCGGCCGCTCGGGGTGGAGGCGCTTTGCGACGATCGCCGCCGGAAGCGCGTAGCCCATCGAGGAGAGCCCGTTCGTCATCAGCACCGAGCGCGGCGCGTACGCGCGCCAGCCCTGGCCGACGAGCAGCTTGTGCGAGCCGACGTCGGCGGTGGCGATCGCCTCGCGCGAAAGCGCTTCTCGCACGGCATCCACCACGTCGGTCGGGTTCAGTCGCCCGGCGACGCGGCCGGCGTAGTAGGCGGCGCGCAGCCGCTCGCGGTGGCGCGCGATCTCGGCCGGGGTCCATTTCGGCTCGCCGACCCAGGCGGCGGCGATCGCCTCGAGCGTCGCGCCGATGTCGCCGACGATCTCGACCTCGGCGGCGATCACCTGGTCGGTGTTCGGCGCCGAATCGACGAACACGGTGGGGGCGGCGACCGACCACGGCTTGATGAGTTCCACTGCGTCGAAGCCTGCCGCGATCACCAGATCGCAGCCGGCGAGGAACGCCCACATCACCTGATTGCACGCCATGTCGAGCGTGCCGGCGTAGCACGGATGGTCCTCGGCGAGCACGCCCTTCGCCATCGGCGCGACGACGACCGGGAGCCCCGCGGTCTCGGCGAGCCGAGCGAGCGCCGCGTGGGCGTTCGCCCGCTGCGCGGCGGTGCCGGCAAGGAGCACCGGCCGGCGCGCGGCGGACAGCCGCGCGCCGACGTCGGCCGCGGCGCGCTCCGCGGCGTACACCAGCGCCGCGCCCGCGAGCGGGGCGAGCGGCGGAAGCGCGATGACGCCGTCCTCGGCGGGCGCGCCGATCGCGTCGGCGTGGGTGGTGAGGTGCACCGGGCCGGGCCGTTCGGCGCACGCGGTGCGAAGCGCGCGGCGCATCACCGCGCCGGCGTTTTCCGGCAGCACCGGCGCGGTCCATTTCGCGACCGGCGCAAAAAGCCGCGCGTGGTCGAGCACCTGGTGCGTGAAGGTGTGTTCGCGGCGCCGTTCGATCTGGCCCGAGATCGCGAGCATCGGCACCTTGTCGAGGAACGCGTTCGCGACCGCGTTCACGAGGTTCGAGGACCCGGGGCCGAGCGTGGACATGCACACGCCGGGCCGACCGGTGAGAAAGCCGTAGGCCTCGGCCATCAGCCCGGCGGTGCCTTCGCGGCGCGCGAGGATGAACTCGAACCCGGCGCGGCGCGCCGCCTCCATCAGCTCCACGTTCGGGTCGCCCGGATAGCCGAAGAGGTGGCGTACGCCGGCGGCCTTCAGGTACTCGACGATCACCGTCGCGACGTTCATCGTGCGCGATTGTGCCAAAGAGTCGGACGCGGGGCGCGAGCGGGTTCGCGCGCCGCGCCGATACAATCGCGGCATGCGCTTTCGCGCGCGTTGCCTTCCCGCATGAGGCCGCTTGCACCGGATCGGCGTCTGCGCGCGCCGCGCCGGCCGCTTCCGCCCGGCACGGTCGATTGCCACGCGCACATCTTCGACCGCTTCGAGCGTTATCCGCTCTCGCCCGCGCGCAAGTACACGCCGCCCGTCTGCGCGCGCGAGGACTGGCTCGCGCTGCTCGCCTCGCTCGGTGTCGCGCGCGGCGTGCAGGTGAACGGCAGCCCCTACGGCTACGACAACGCGATCACGCGCGATTTTCTCGCCGAGCATCCGGGCCGCTTCGTCGGCGTGGCGATGATCGCGCCGGACATCCCGGAAACGGAACTCCGAGCGCTCGACGCCGCGGGTTTTCGCGCCGCGCGGCTGATGGACCAGTTCGCCTCGGCGGCGACCACCGCGGACCTGGAGGCGATCGCGCGCCGCATCGCGCCGCTCGGCTGGCATCTCGAGATCAACGTCGCGCGCTCGGCCGACTGGGTGGCGCTCGAGCCGCGGCTGCGGCGCGTGCCGGTGCCGCTCGTCTTCGACCACATGGGCCGGCCGCGCGGCGCCGAAGGCGTCGATTCGCCCGGTTTTCGCGTGATCCGGCGGCTGCTCGCCTCGCGCGAGGACTGCTGGACGAAGATCTCGAGCTTTTACCGGCTTTCGGACGTCGGGCCGCCGCACTTCGACGACATGCGCCCGTTCGTGCAGACGCTGCTTCGCGAGCGGCCGGACCGCTGCGTCTGGGGCACCAACTGGCCGCATCCGGGCCTTCACGCGTTCATGCCGAACGACGCCGACCTCCTCGACCTGCTCGAGAGCTGGCTGCCGAGCGAAGCGGTGCGCGAGCCGCTCTTTGCGGCGAACGCCGCACGGCTCTACCGCTTCGGCGGGCTCACTCCTTCTTGAGGTCGGCGAGGCGCACCGCTTCGCGCGAGCGCTCGTACTCCTCGCGCAGAAACGCGGCGAAGCCCGCGGGGCTCGCGAGCTCGGGCGGCGCCGGCTCGACGCCCAGTTCGCGCATGCGCTCGAGCGTCTTCGGCGCGGCGAGCGCCGCCGCGAGCGCCTGCGAGAGCCGCGCGATCGCGGCGGGCGGCGTGACGCGCGGGAGCAGTCCCGCGGCATGGGCGAGCTCGAGCGCCGCGGCGGCGAACTCATGCCAGCTCGCCTGACCGGCACAGGCCCTGTCTCTTATACACATCT
>JAOAFL010000107.1 GCA_026416295.1 Burkholderiales bacterium
GGCGGGGCTTTTCCGCTGGGATGCAGAGGTGAGTGCGACTGCGGTGGGGGTTACCGCGCGTGAGGGGGAAAAGGGTACCGACTTCACCTTCGGCGTAGGCTTGAAATACGACTTTACGCGCACCGTCTCCGGACGCCTGCAATTCCAACGCTATAACAACGTGGGCGAAACCTCGACCACCGGGCAGTCCGACATCAACGTCTGGAGCCTGGGTCTTCAGGTTCGGTTTTGATCGCGGCTGCGCGCCGGCCGCCGACCCGACGTTTCACACAGCGCGGGTTTCCGTCGCGCCTGTCGCCACGATCTTCAGGTAACAATCCAAGCGCGCGCCGCTAGGCGGCTTTCTTGACCTGAAGCCGCACGCTCAGGCCGGCGCGCGTGGCGATGTTCACCAGGGCATCGAGACTGAAAAGCCCGATCCTTCCCTTGAGCAGCGCATTGAACCGCGGCGCCGTAAGTCCGAGGCGCCTTGCCGCTTGTGCCTGCGTCAGGCCGCTTCGCTCGAAGTACTCCTCGATCCGCATCATCAGCTCGGCACGAAGCTTGAGGTTCTCGGCCTCTTCCTTCGCAAAGCCGATGTCCCGGAAGACGTTCCCGCTCCCCTGCCTGATCCTCAGTCGCTCGGTCATCCGCGCCTCCTTTCCTCGACGAGCGTCCGGAACCTGCGCCGCGCGAGCTCGAGATCAGCCTGCGGCGTCTTGCGCGCCTTCTTCTCGAAGACATGCAGCACGTAAACCGCCTCGCGAAATTTCGCGATGTAGATCACCCGGAACTCGCCGGCCGCAGCTCGCACCCGGATTTCCGCAACGCCGAGTCCGATCGACGGCATCGGCTTCCAGTCTTTCGGCTCCTTGCCCGCCTGAACCCGTTCGAGCTGATAGCCTGCCTCGCGACGGGGTTCATCGGGAAATGCGCGGATGCGCTCCAAGCTGTCGCCCAGCCACCGAACCGGCCGAACAATCATGTTATCAAAACCGATAAGCGTCGCGAAAGCGCCGACCTCGGTCTGCCCGTTGAAACGCCGCGGTGACGGCCGCCGCGCGGTCCGAAGGCGCGCGGCGAAAGGACGCCGGTGCGCAGGATCGGATCAGGACCCAAGAAGTCGTCGTGCCACCTGATTCAGCACGCATGCTTGCAGCCCTTCAGAGCCCGTTCGAGGTAGCGCGCGATGAGATCCACTTCGAGATTCACCCTCGCGCCCGGCCGCAACCGACCGAGCGTGGTCACGCGCAGCGTGTGCGGGATGAGGAAGACCTCGAAGTCGGCGCCGGCGACGCGGTTCACGGTGAGGCTGACGCCGTCCACCGCCACCGAGCCCTTGCGCGCGAGAAAGCGCGCGAGCCGGCGCGGGGCACGGATGCGATAGGCGCCGTTCGTGACCGCGACCACGCGCCCGACCCCGTCCACGTGGCCGGGGACGAAGTGCCCGCCGATGCGATCGCCGACCGCGAGCGATTTTTCGAGGTTCACCGCCCCCGGCGCATCGAGCCCGGCGGTGACCGAAAGCGTCTCCGGCGAGACGTCGAACGAGAGCCTGCGCCCGCGCTTTGCGGTGACGGTGAGACACACGCCTTGCACGCAGATCGAGTCGCCGACGCGCACGTCCGAAAGCGACAGGCGCCCGGCGTCCACGACGAACGGCCGCACCGAAACGATCCGCCCGACGGCCTCGACGATCCCGGCGAACATCAGCGAGGGCGCGCGAGAAGCCGCAGGTCCTCGCCCACGCGCTCGAGCGACACGATGCGCAGCCGCAGCCGCGCATCGAGCGTGCCGGGCGCTTCGAGCGCGGCGATACCCTGCGCGGGCTCGCCGAGCAGGCTCGGGTTGAGATAGACGAGGAACTCGTCCACGCAGCCCTCGCGAACGAGCGAGCCGTTCAGGCGCGCGCCCGCCTCGACGTGAAGCTCGTTTACCCCGCGGCGCGCTAGTTCCTCGAGCATCGCCGGCAATTCGACCTTGCCGCGCGCGTTCGGAAGCACGACCAGCTCGGCGTTCGGCGGCGCGCGGCCCTCGCGCGCGGCGAAGACGAGCACGCGCTCGCCGGCGAGGATGCGCGCCGACTCGGGCAGCTCGAGGCGGCTGTCCACCACCACGCGAAGCGGCTGGCGGGGCGTTCGCACCTCGCGCACCGTGAGCTGCGGGTCGTCGGCCTTCACGGTGCCGATGCCGGTGAGGATCGCGCAGGCGCGCGCGCGCCAGCGGTGCGCGTCCGCGCGCGCCTCGCGGCCGGTGATCCAGCGGCTTCGGCCGTCGGCGAGCGCGGTGCGCCCGTCGAGCGTCGCCGCGACCTTCATCCGCACCCAGGGGCGACCGCGCTCGAGGCGCGAGAAAAAACCGACGTTCAGCTCGCGCGCCGCCTCGGCGAGCAGTCCGAACTCGACCCGCACGCCCGCCGCAGCGAGCGCCTGCGCGCCGCCCGCGGCCTCGCGGTTCGGGTCGCGGACCGCGGCGACCACGCGCGCGACGCCCGCGCGGGCGAGCGCCTCGGCGCACGGGGGCGTCCTGCCATGGTGGTTGCAGGGCTCGAGCGTCACGTACACGGTCGCGCCGCGCGCGCCATCGCCTGCCGCCGCGAGCGCCATCGCTTCGGCGTGCGGGCCGCCGGCGCGCTCGTGCCAGCCCTCGCCGACGATGCGATGGCCCTGCGCGATCACGCAGCCGACGCGCGGGTTCGGCGTCGCGGTGAAGAGCCCGCGCTCGGCGAGCGCGAGCGCGCGCGCCATCATCGCGCGGTCGAGGCCCGAGAAGCCGCTCACCGCCTGCGCCGGCGCCCGGCCTTCACCTCCTGCACCGCCTCGCGGAAGTCGTCCGGCGTCTCGAACCTGCGATAGACCGACGCGAAGCGGATGTAGGCGATCTTGTCCAGTTTCGCCAGTTCCCGCATCACGAGGTCGCCGACGCGGCTGGTGGGCACTTCGCGCTCCCCCAGCGAGCGCAGCTTCTCTTCGATGCGGTCCACTGCCGCGTCCACCGCCTCGGTCGCGACCGGGCGCTTCCTGAGCGCGAGCATCATGCTGCCGACGAGCTTTTCCCGGTCGTAGTCCGCGCGCGTGCCGTCCTTCTTCACCAGGCGCGGCATGCGCAGCTCCACCCGCTCGTAGGTGGTGAAGCGCTTGTCGCAGCTCGGACAGCGCCGGCGGCGGCGCACCACGTTCGCCCCGGGGTTCGAGCGCGTGTCGACCACGTTCGTGTCCTCGTGCGCGCAGAACGGGCAGCGCATCGGCGCTTCAGCGGTAGACGGGGAAGCGCGCGCAGAGCGCCGCCACCTCGCGCCGCACACGCTCGATCCGCGTCGCGTCCTCCGGCCCCTCGACGACGTCGGCGATGAGGTGCGCGAGCCGCTCGGCCTCCGCTTCGCGCATGCCGCGCGTGGTCATCGCCGGCGTACCGATGCGGATGCCGGAGGTGACCGTGGGTTTCTCGGGGTCGTGCGGCACCGCGTTCTTGTTCACCGTGATGTGCGCGCGACCGAGCGCTTCCTCGGCGGCGCGTCCGGTGATGCGTTTTGGGCGCAGATCGACGAGGAACATATGGCACTCGGTGCGCCCGGAGACGATGCGCAGGCCCCGGCGCGCGAGCGTTTCGGCCATCACCTGGGCGTTGCGGATCACCTGCGCCTGGTAGTCGCGGAACTCGGGGCGCATCGCCTCGGCGAGCGCGACCGCCTTGGCGGCGATCGCGTGCATGAGCGGGCCGCCCTGCAAGCCCGGAAACACCGCCGCATCGAGCACGCGCGCGTGTTCGGCGTCGGCGAGGATCATGCCGCCGCGCGGGCCGCGCAGCGTCTTGTGGGTGGTCGTGGTGACGACGTCGGCGATGCCGACCGGGCTCGGATAAAGGCCCGCGGCGACGAGCCCCGCGTAGTGCGCGATGTCGGCCACGAGCAGCGCCTGCACCTCGTCTGCGATGCGGCGCAGCCGCGCCCAGTCGATGCGCAGCGAATAGGCCGAGGCGCCGGCGACGATCAGGCGCGGGTTGTGCTCGAGCGCGAGCCGCTCGACCTCGGCGTAGTCGAGCACCTCGTCGGCGTCCAGTCCGTAGGAGAGCGCGCGGTAGAGCTTGCCGCTCGCGCTCGCCGCCGCCCCGTGCGTGAGGTGCCCGCCGTGGGCGAGCGACATGCCGAGGAGGGTGTCGCCCGGACGCAGAAACGCGAGGTACACCGCCTGATTCGCCTGCGAGCCCGAGTGCGGCTGCACGTTCGCGTATTCGGCGCCGAAGAGGCGCTTTGCGCGCTCGATCGCGAGGTGCTCGGCGACATCGACGAACGCGCAGCCGCCGTAGTAGCGCCGCCCGGGATAGCCTTCGGCGTACTTGTTGGTGAGCACCGACCCTTGCGCCGCGAGCACGGCGCGGCTCGCGTAGTTCTCGGACGCGATCAGCTCGACGTGCTCTTCTTGGCGCCGCGCCTCCTGGCGGATCGCCTCGCAGATTTCCGGGTCGGTCTGCTCGAGGGCGGCAAACATCGGATCGGGGTGCGCAAGCGCCGAAGCGGCCGATTTTACTCGACCGCGGCGCCGCCTCCGGCTACACGGTCACCGGCGGCGCAAGATCCGAGGGCCGGTCGATGTCGCGCAGCACGCCCGGATCGCCGACCGGCACCTTGACGATTTCGCGCTCGTGCTCGGCGAGGATCGCGCGCGCACCCTCGTCGCCCGAAGCGCGCTCGAGGAGTTCGCGAAAACGCGCCGAGAAGCCGACCGGATGCCCGCGCCGGGCGCGGTAGTAGGGCGCCGCGATCGGCGCGCCGCGCTCGAGCGCCTCGCGCACCGCCGCGATCGTGCTCGGGCGCACGAACGGCATGTCGGCGAGCGCGATCAGCCAGCCGTCGGCGTCGGCCGCAGCGCGCACCGCGCACGAGAGGCTTGCGCCGATGCCCTGCGCCGCCTGCGGGCAGAACACCGTCTCGCAGCCGGCGGCGGCGAGCAGCCGCGCCGGCTCCTCGGCACCCGGGCGCAGCACCGCAACCACGCGCGGCAGCACCGCGCGCAGGTTTTTCGCCGCCTGCACGGCGATCGCGACGCCGTGCGGCAGCGGATGGAGCAGCTTGTCCGAGCCGAAACGCGTCGCCGATCCGGCCGCGAGCAGCAGACCGACGACGTTCAAGCCCGACTGGCCGCGCCCGCTTCGACCTCACAGGCCGAGGGCGCGTACCGGCTCCTCTCCTTCGCCGCCCACGACGGTTCGGTCACGCCGTGGCGCACGGCGGTCATCTCGGCGAGGATCGCCACCGCGATCTCGGGCGGGGTCTTCGAGCCGAGATAGAGCCCGACCGGCCCACGCAGCCGCGCGATCTCCTCGGCCGAAAGGTCGAACTCGGCAAGGCGCCGGCGCCGCGCGTCGTTGTTCTTCTTCGAGCCGATCGCGCCGACGTAGAACGCGGGCGACTTGAGCGCTTCCATGAGCGCCAGATCGTCGATCTTCGGGTCGTGCGCGAGCGCGACCACCGCGCTGTGCGCATCGAGATTCATCTCGCGGATCAGGTCGTCGGGCATGGCGCGCTCGAGCGCGACGCCCTCCACGTTCCAGCCCGCGGCGTATTCCTCGCGCGGCTCGATCACCGTGACCTGGTAGTCGAGCATGCGCGCCATCGCGGCGAGGTACTGGCTGAGCTGTCCGGCGCCGATCAGGACGAGCCGCCAGCGCGGCCCGTGCACGGTGACGAGCGTGCGGCCGTCGAACTCCAGCACGTCGCTCCAGCGGCCGGGCTCGAGCAGGACCGCGCCGCTCGCCATGTCGAGCCGCCGGCGCACGAGCTGCTGCTTTCCGATCGCCGCGAGCAGCTCGCCGAGGCGGCTTTCCCCGGTCACCGGCTCGAGCACCACCTGCAGCGTCCCCCCGCAGGGCAGGCCCCAGCGCGTCGCGTCCTCGTTGGTGACGCCGTACGTGACCAGTTGCGGCAGATCCTTCGCGACCGCCTGCGCGCGCACCTTCTCGATAAGATCGTCCTCGACGCAGCCGCCGGAAACCGACCCGACCACCTGCCCGTCGTCGCGGATCGCGACCAGCGCCCCGACCGGTCGCGGCGCCGAGCCCCAGGTCCTGACGATCGTGCCGAGGGTGACGCGGTGCCCCGCGGCGCGCCAGGCCTCGGCGCTGCGCAGCACTTCGATGTCGACGCTGTCCATGCGGCGATTCTACGCCTGCGCAAAGCGCAGGACCACGCGGCAGCCGCGCCCGCCCGCCCCCGCGCCGACCTCCAGCGCCGCGCCGTGCGCCTGCGCGATCTCGCGCACGATCGCAAGGCCGAGGCCGCTGCCCTCGCCCGGCGTGCCGGGGATCCGGTAGAAGCGCTCGAGCACCCGCTCGCGCTCGGCGGGCGCGATGCCCGGCCCGTCGTCCTCGACCTCGAGCACCGCGGCGCCGTCGCGCGCGCCGGTGCGCACCGTCACCCGCGCGCCGGCGCCCGCGTACTCGATCGCGTTGTGGATCAGATTGGCGAGCGCCTCCCGAAGCAGAAGCGCGTCGCCGCGCACCGGCGCCGGCGCGAGCTCGAAGCCGAGATCCACCCCGCGCGCGAGCGAGCGGTGCACCCATTCGTCGGCCGACGCCTCGACGATCGAGCGCAGGTCGAGCGGCGCGAAGCGCTCCGCGCTCACGCCGCCCGGCTCGGCGCGCGCGAGCGCGAGCAGCTGATTGGCGAGCCGCGCGGTGCGGATGGCGGCGCGATGGACCTGTTCCAGCTCGGCGCGACAGGCGGGCGGCAGCTCCTGCGCGAGCGCGAGTTCGGTATGCGACTGCAGGCCCGCGAGCGGCGTTCGCAGCTGGTGCGCGGCGTTCGCGACGAAACGGCGCTGATTCTCCGCCGCCTCGGCGACCCGCACGAGCAGGTGGTTGAGCGCGTCCACCAGCGGCCGCGCCTCGAGCGGCGCGTGCCCCGCGTCCACCGGCCGCAGATCGCGCGCCGACCGCGCCTTGATCTCGGCCGAGAGCGCCTCGAGCGGCGCAAGACCTCGCTTGACGCCGAACCAGACCATGGCGAGCGCGGCGGCGGCAAGCAGCAGCTCGGGCACGAGGCTCGAGAGCAGGATCGTGCGCGCGAGGCTGCGTCGCTTGTTGCCGGTCTCGGCGACCTGCACCGTGCAGATGCGCCCGCCGCAGGGCACGAGCATCGCAACGACGTGCACGAGCTCGCCGCCGTAGCGCGTCTCGTAGCGGATCACGCCGTCCTGCGCGCGCGCGCCCTCGGGCGGGTCGGGCAGTCCCGCGTCGCCCGCGATCCGCGTGCCGTCGGGGGCGCGCACCTGGTAGTAGATCGTGTCGTAGCGATCGGTGCGCAGCGCCCGCTCGGCGGCGGCCGGCAGGTCGACCGCGTAGCCGTCGCTCGCGACGCGGATGCGCTCGCCGAGCGCGAGTGCGATGTCGGCGAGCGCCTGGTCGTAGGCGTCGCTCGCCGGCGCAAGCGACAGCCGGTACGCGCTCGCCGCCCCGAGCGCAAGGAGCACCGCGACGGGCGCAAGCAGCCGCCGCAGCAGCTGGGCGCGCAGGCTGCGGGCGGGCACGTCAGCCGCCCTGATACTCCTCGAGCATGTAGCCGAAGCCGCGCACGGTCCGGATGCGGATCCCGGCGGGCTCCAGCTTCGCGCGCAGGCGCGAGACGTAGACCTCGATCGCGTTCGGCGAGAGCTCCTCGCTCCAGCCGGTCACCGCCTGGATGATCGCCTCCTTCGAGACGACGCGCTCGACGCGCGCGAGCAGCACCTCCAGCACCGCCCATTCGCGCGCGGCGAGCTGGAGCGGCTCGCCGCCGAGAAACGCGCGCCGCGCCGCGGTGTCGAGCACGAGCGGTCCGTGCTCGATGCGCGGCCCGGCGCGTGCCTGCGAGCGGCGCACGAGCGCGCGCACCCGCGCCGTCAGCTCCGGCATCGCGAAGGGCTTCGTCATGTAGTCGTCGGCACCGAGATCGAGCCCCCGCACCCGGTCCTCGACCGGATCGCGCGCCGTGAGCATCAGCACCGGCATCGTCCCGCCGCCGCCGCGCAACCGCCGCAGCACCTCGAAGCCGTCGATGCCCGGCAGGCCGATGTCGAGGATGACGAGGTCGAACGGCTCCTGACGCGCCGCGAGCACCGCCTGCTCGCCGCTCGATACCGCGTCCACTGCGTGACCTTCGGCGCGCAGCATCTGGGCGAGCGCGCCGGCGAGCGAGGCGTCGTCCTCGACGAGGAGAATCCGCACGCGCCGATGATACCGCCAGCGACGCCGCGTTCGCCCGAGGACGTCAGGCCGGTGCAAGCCTTCCCTGCTAGCGTGCGCGGCCGATGGACACCGCTCGGGCGCGCGCCTGCAATCCGCTCGCGGTCGCCGTGCTCGGCGCGCTCTGGATCGCCGCCGTCGCGAACTGGCCGCTGTGGCGGGCGCTCGCGGCGCTGCCCGAGCTCGCCTCGCCGCGCGGTGCGCTCTTCGGTGCCGCCTTCCTCGCCGTCGTCGCCGCGCTGCTCGCGGCGTCGCTCGCCGCCTTCGCGTGGCGGCGAACGATCAAGCCGGCGCTCGCGCTGTTCGTCGCGGTCGCCGCGCTGCACGCGCATTTCGCCGGCGCCTACGGCACGGCGCTCGACCGCGCGCTCGCCGCGAGCGTGCTGCAGACGCACGCGCGCGAAGCGCTCGACCTGCTCACGCCCGGCCTCGCGGCGAGCGTGC
Source organism: Burkholderiales bacterium (assembly GCA_026416295.1). Lineage (GTDB taxonomy): Bacteria > Pseudomonadota > Gammaproteobacteria > Burkholderiales > SG8-39 > RBG-16-66-20. The sequence continues at coordinate 8,641 of JAOAFL010000107.1, forward strand.
TGCTGCTCGCCGGACCGCCGATTGCGCTGCTTGCGCGCGTGCGGCTTGCGCCGACCCCGGGGCTGCGCCAGCTCGGCCTGAACGCCGCCGCCGCCCTCGGCGCGCTCGCGCTCGCCGCCGCGCTCGTCGCCGCGTTCTACGCCGATTTCGCGGCGACGCTGCGCAACCACAAGCGGTTGCGCTATCTGGTCGCGCCGCTGAACGTCTTCTACGCGTTCGCGGCGCACGCGCGCGCGACCGGCGCGCGCGCGGGCGCGCCGCTTGCGCCGGCGGGCGCCGGGGCCGCGCTCGCCCCCCTCCCCCGCGGCGCGCGGCCGCCGCTGCTTGCGCT
>JAOAFL010000116.1 GCA_026416295.1 Burkholderiales bacterium
CTCCTCGGTCGCCCGATGAGCCTCGATGCGATCGAGCACGAGATGCTGCGCCGACCCGGCGCCTACGACGAGCCGCGGGTGCATTACGCGCTCAACTGCGCGGCCGTCGGCTGTCCGATGCTGCGCGAAGAAGCCTACGTCTCCGAACGGCTCGAGGCGCAGCTCGAGGAGCAGGCGGTGCGGTTTCTCTCCGACCGCACGCGCAACCGCGTCTCGGCCGACGGGCGGCTGGAAGTGTCGCGGATCTTCGAGTGGTACGGCGAAGACTGGAAGCGCGGCGCGCAGGGCGCAGACTCGCTCGAACGCTATTTCGCCCGCTACGCGCATCTGCTCGCCGACGATCCGGCGCTGCAGAAGCGGGTGGCCGAGGGGCGCGCGCCGATCTCGTTCCTCCCCTACGACTGGTCGCTGAACGACGTCCGACGATGAGGCTCTCGATCGTCGTTCCTGCGCTCGACGAGGCCGAGGCGCTGCCGGCGACGCTTGCGGCGATCGCGCCGCTGCGCGAGCGCGGCCACGAGGTGATCGTGGTGGACGGCGGCTCGACCGATGGGACGCCTGCGCTCGCTGCGCCGCTTGCCGATCGCGTGCTGCGCGCCCCGCGCGGCCGCGCCCGGCAGATGAACGCCGGCGCGGCCGTCGCCGCCGGCGATGCGCTCGTTTTCCTGCACGCCGACACCCGGCTTCCGCCCGAGGCCGACCGGCACGTGGCCGAGGCGCTCGCCGCGCGCCTCTGGGGCCGCTTCGACGTCGCGATCGAGGGGCGCGCGCCGCTCCTTCGCGTGGTCGCGTTCCTCATGAACCTGCGCTCGCGGCTCACCGGCATTGCGACCGGCGATCAGGCGATCTTCGTGCGCCGCGACGCGTTCGAGCGCGCAGGCGGCTTTCCCGACCTCGCGCTGATGGAAGACATCGCGTTCAGCCGACGGATGAAGGCGTTTTCGCCGCCGGCGTGCGTCGCCGCGCGCGCGGTCACCTCCGGCCGGCGCTGGGAACGGCACGGCGTGCTGCGCACGATCCTTCTCATGTGGCGGCTGCGCCTCGCGTTCTACCTCGGCGCCTCGCCCGAGGCGCTCGCGCGCCGCTACGGGCGACGGTGAACGCGACGCTGATCGTCTTCGCCAAGGCGCCGCGGCCCGGCCGCGCGAAGACCCGCCTTGCGCGCGCGCTCGGTGCGCGCGCGGCGGCGCGGCTCGCGGCGCGGCTCCTCGAGCGGACGCTCGAGGCCGCGCGCGCTGCGCGCTGCGCGCGGCTCGAGCTTCACGGTGCGCCCGATTGCGCGCATCCGACGCTGCGGCGCCTGGCGCGCCGCTACCGCGCGCGCCCGCGCGCGCAGGCCGCAGGCGACCTCGGCGCGCGCATGCGCGCGGCGCTCGAAGCGGCGCTCGCCCGGGGCGAGGCGGCGGTGCTGATCGGCTCGGACTGCCCCGCGCTCGGGGCGCGGCACTTGCGCGCGGCGTTCGAAGCGCTCGCCTCGGGCGCGGACGCGGTGCTCGCGCCGGCCGCAGACGGCGGCTACGCGCTGATCGGCCTGCGGCGCCCGGCGCCGCAGCTCTTCGAGCGCATCGCCTGGGGCGGCGCGCAGGTGCTCGCCGCGACGCGCGCGCGCCTTGCGGCGGCCGGGCTGCGCTGGCTCGAGCTTGCCGCGGTGCACGACATCGACCGGCCGGCGGACCTTGCGCGGCTGCGGCGCGCGTGGCCCGCGGCGCTTTCGACGCGCCCGGTTCGCCGCGGCGCTCGCGCCTCCGCCGAGGCGGTGCGCTCGGGAGCGCGTGCTACACTTGCCCGCCTTTCCGACTGACACGCTCGAAGGGGGGAGCGGGTGCGAATCAACAGCGAAAAGGATTTCTGGGCCGGGCTGATGTTCATCGGCTTCGGCCTCGCGTTCATGCTGATCGCGATGGGACCGCCGGCGTTCCTCGTCGCGTTCGGCAAGCAGATGGGCTGGAAGATCGAGTACGGCTACCAGATGGGCACCGCGGTGCGCATGGGGCCGGCGTATTTCCCGACGGTGCTCGGCGGCCTGCTCGCGGCCCTCGGCCTGCTCGTCTTCGTGCGCAGCTTCTTTTCCAGGCTGCCGAAGGCGGCCACCGCGGTGCACATGGCGTTCAGCTTCGCCGATCTCCTGATCGGCGTCGCGATCTATGCGGTGCTCGCCTGGGCGTCGAAGCGGCTGCTCGGCACCGCCGACTGGGGGATGATGGCGGCGTCGGTGCTCCTTGCGGTGCTCGCGTTCCTTTTCCGGCCGAAGGCGAAGCCGATGGTCCTCATCATCGCCGCGTGCATGGTGTTCGCCTATCTGCTCAAGCCGCTCGGGCTGGTCGTCAGTTCGATCCTCCTCGTCTTCGTCGCTGCGCTCGGCGGCCACGAATATCGCACGAAGGAGGTCGCGATCCTCGCCGCGGCGCTCGCGGTGTTCTCGGTGCTCGTGTTCGTGAAGGGCCTGACGCTGCCGTTCCCGGTCTGGCCGGCGTTCCTGCAATAGGGGCGGGCGATGGAGATCTTCAACAACCTCCTGCTCGGCTTCTCGGTCGCGCTCTCGCCCTTCAACATCCTCATGTGCCTGATCGGGGTGCTGCTCGGCACCCTGATCGGCGTGCTGCCCGGGGTGGGGCCCGTGGCCACCATCGCGATGCTGCTGCCGATCACGTTCAACCTCAACCCGATCGGCGCGCTCATCATGCTCGCCGGCATCTACTACGGCGCGCAGTACGGCGGCTCGACGACCGCGATCCTCGTCAACCTGCCGGGCGAATCCTCCTCGGTGGTGACGTGCCTCGACGGCTACCAGATGGCGCGCCGCGGCCGCGCCGGGCCGGCGCTCGCCACCGCGGCGCTCGTGTCCTTCTTTGCCGGCTGCGTCGCGACGCTGATCGTGGCGATGTTCGCGCCGCCGCTTGCGGAGGTCGCGCTCAAGTTCGGGCCGGCGGAATATTTTTCGCTCATGGTGCTCGGGCTCGTCGCCGCGGTCGTGCTCGCGCACGGCTCGCTCGTCAAGGCGATCGCGATGGTGATCCTCGGGCTGCTGCTCGGGCTGGTCGGCACCGACGTCAACTCGGGAGTGCTGCGCTTTGCGTTCGGCATCTCGGAGCTTGCCGACGGCATCGGCTTCGTCGTGGTCGCGATGGGCATGTTCGGCATCGCCGAGATCGTCGCCAACCTCGAGCACACCGGGCAGCGCGAGGTGTTCACGAAGAAGGTGACGCACCTGTGGCCGACCAAGGAGGACTTCCGCCGCATGATCCCGGCGGCGCTGCGCGGCACCTTCCTCGGCTCGGCGCTCGGCATCCTGCCCGGCGGGGGGGCGCTTCTTGCCTCCTTCGGCGCCTATACGCTCGAGAAGAAGGTCTCGAAGTATGCGCACGAGTTCGGCAAGGGCGCGATCGAAGGGGTGGCCGCGCCAGAGTCGGCGAACAACGCCGGCGCGCAGACCTCGTTCATTCCGCTTCTCACCCTCGGCATTCCCTCGAACGCGGTGATGGCGCTCATGATCGGCGCGATGATGATCCAGGGCATCGCCCCGGGCCCGCAGGTGATGAACGACCGGCCCCAGCTCTTCTGGGGAATGATCGCCTCGATGTGGGTCGGAAACCTGATGCTCGTCATCCTCAACCTGCCGCTCATCGGCATGTGGATCAAGCTGCTCACGGTGCCCTACCGGCTGCTCTATCCCTCGATCCTGCTCTTCATGGGGATCGGCGTCTTCAGCCTGTCGAACAACCCGTTCGACGTGCTGATCATGGCGTTCTTCGGCCTGCTCGGCTACATCTGCGTCAAGCTCGAATGCGAGCCGGCGCCGATGATCCTCGGCTTCATCCTCGGGCCGCTGATGGAGGAGAACCTCAGGCGCGCGATGCTCCTATCCCGCGGCGATCCGCTCGTCTTCTTCCAGAAGCCGATCAGCGCCGCGTTCCTGATCGTCGCGATCATCCTGCTCGCGATCATCGCCGCGCCGAACATCCGTCGCAAGCGCGAGGAGGCGTTCGCCGCCGAGGAGGCGCGTTGAGCTGGCGCCGGCTCGCGCTCGCCGCGCTCTGCGCGGCGGCGCTCGCGCCGGCCGGTCCGTCGGCGGCGCAGGGCTGGCCCGCGCGGCCGGTGCGCATCGTCGCGCCCTACGCCGCCGGCGGCCCGATCGACGTGTCGGCGCGGCTGCTCGCGGGCAGGCTCCAGGAATCGCTCGGCCAGCCGGTGCTGGTGGAGAACCGCCCCGGCGCCGGCGGTAACCTCGGCGTCGACTTCGTCGCGAAAAGCGTCCCCGACGGCCACACGCTCGTGATCGGCGCGGTCGCGACGCACGCGATCAACCCGACCCTCACCGGGGTGCCGTACGACCCGGTGCGCGATTTCCGCCACGTCGCGCTGATGGTGCAGGTACCGAACGTGCTCGTCGTCAACCTCGAGCTGCCGGTGACGAGCGTCGCCGAACTCGTCGCGCTCGCGCGCGCACGCCCCGGAAAGCTCGACTTCGCTTCCGGCTCGACCGGCTCGACCGGACACCTCGCGGGCGAACTCTTCAAGCAGATGACCGGCACCTTCATGGTGCACATCCCGTACAAGGGCGCGGCGCCTGCGGTGCTCGACCTCCTCGCCGGGCGCGTGCACCTCATGTTCGACAACCTCGCGAGCGCGTTGCCGAACATCCGCGCGGGCAAGGTGCGCGCGCTCGCGGTGACGACGAAACGGCGCTCGAGTTTCCTGCCGGAGCTGCCGACGCTCGACGAGTCGGGCCTCACGGGCTTCGACATGACGACCTGGTGGGGCGTGATGGCGCCGGCGAAGACGCCGCAGCCGGTGGTCGATCGGCTCGCGGCCGAGATCCGCGCAGCGCTCGAGGCGCCGGAGGTGCGCGAGCGTCTGCGGGCGATGGGTTCGGAGCCGCCGGCGATCCGCACGCCGGAGGAATTCACCGCGTTCGTCGCCGCCGAAGGCCGGATCTACGCCGAACTCGTTCGTCGCTCGGGCGCAAAGCCGGATTAGGCGTCGCCCGCGCGCTCGCGCGGCGCCGGCGCCCGGCTATCGCACCGCGATCGTCTGCACTTCGACCAGAAACTGCTCCTGCACCAGCCGGTCGACGACGAGCAGCGTGTTCGGCGGATAGCGGCCGTCGGGAAACAGGCGCGGAAACTCGCGCAGGCGCCAGGCCATGAATCGCGCGATGTCCTGCGAGTGCACGAGGTAGGTCGTGAACTGCACCACGTTCGCCCAGCCGGCGCCGGCGTGCGCGAGCGCCTGCTCGATCGCGGAAAAGCACCCCGCCAGCTGCGCCTCGAACGTCTCGCCCGGTGCGACCATGCCGGCGATGTAGAGCGTTTCGGTCGCGCCGCGCACGCGCGCCAAGTGCGAATACTGGCCGAGCGGCGCGCCGAGCGCCGGCACGTTTTCGATGCGGATGTCCGCCATGCTCAGGTCCTCCTGTCGGGTTTTCGGCCGCGCGCCGCGATCTGCTCGCGCACCGTCGCGGCGAGCAGCGCCGGCGCGACGGGCTTCGCGAGGTACGCGTTCGCGCCGCCGGCGAGGCAGCGGTTTTTCGTTTCCGCGTCCGCGAGCACCGAGACGACGCTCACCGGCGTGGCGACGTTCGCCGAGGCCTTTCGGATCTCGTCGAGCAGCTGGATCCCGCCCATGCCGGGCAGCAGCAGATCGAGCAGGATCGCGTCATAGGCGCAGGTCTTCGCTCGCCGGAGCGCCTGCTCGGCGGTACCGGCGAGCTCGACCTCGACGCCGAGCTCGCCCGCGAGCACGCGCGCGAAAAGCAGACGCAGCGACTCCTCGTCGTCTATGATCAGCACGCGCTGGCGGCTCGGCGTATCGCGCGGCGCGGCGGCCGGCCTCGCGCGGGTCTCGTCCACGGCGGGCGCGCGCCTCACGCGCCGGCGCCGCGACGGTGGCGCCAGAGCACGTCGGGGCGGCGCGCGGCGCGGTTCAGGCGCCGCCCGAGCACGAACAGCACGTCCGAGAGCCGGTTGAGATAGCGGCGCGCCTCTTCGCCCACCGGCTCGGCGCGCGCCAGCGCGACGACGCGCCGCTCCGCGCGCCGGCACACCGCGCGCGCAAGGTGCGCGAGCGCGGCGGCGCGCGTGCCGCCGGGCAGGATGAATTCCCGGAGCGGCGGCAGCTTCGCGTTCCAGGCGTCGACGAGCGCATCGAGCCGCGCGACGTGCGCCGCGGTGACGAGCGCGTGGCCCGGAATCGACAGCTCGCCGCCCAGGTCGAACAGATCGTGCTGGATCTGCCGCAGCGCCGCGCGCACCGGCTTCGGCAGCCGTTCGGCGAGCAGCAGGCCGAGCGCCGAATTGAGCTCGTCGACGTCGCCCAACGCCTCGATGCGCGGCGCGTCCTTCGGCACGCGCGTGCCGTCGCCGAGACCGGTCTCGCCCCGGTCGCCGGTGCGCGTGGTGATGCGGGAAAGCCGATGGCCCATCGACGGGCGTCCTCGCCGGACGAAAGCCGCCGCATTATAGGCGGCGGCTAGCCGCGGCGCCTCACTTCGCTTTCGATCCAGCCGCGCGCGAGCGTCGTGACGATGCGCTCGCCGTCCGCGACCGCAGCCGAGTCGCCGAGCACGCGACCGTCGGCGGTGCGCGTGATCGAGTAGCCGCGCGCGAGCACCGCCGTCGGATCGAGGCTCGCCAGCCGCGCGCCGAGCACCGCGAGCCGTCCGCGGGCCTCCGCCAGCCGGCGCGCGAGCGCCGCCGAAAGCCGTTGCGGCTGCTCGCGCAGTCGGTAGCGGCTGCGCTCGAGCTGGCGCGCGCCGGCGACGGCGAGCCGCGCGACGAGCTGCGCGAGCAGGCGGTGCAGCCCGCGCAACCGCTCGGCCGGGTGCACCAGACGGCGCACCGCGGCATCGAGCGCTTGCGCCGCGTACTCGAGCCGCCGGCGCGTCTCGCGCGCCGCGCGCCGGGCAAGGAGGGCGATCCTCGCCTCGAGTTCGGCGCGCGGCGGGCTGACGAGTTCGGCCGCCGCCGTCGGCGTCGGCGCGCGCCGGTCGGCGGCGAGATCGGCGATCGTGACGTCGGTTTCGTGGCCGACGCCGACCACCACCGGCACGCGCGAGGCGCGGATCGCGCGCGCGACCGGCTCCTCGTTGAACGGCCACAGGTCCTCGATCGATCCGCCGCCGCGCACAAGGAGCAGCACGTCGCATTCGGCGCGGCGGTTGGCCGCCGCGATCGCGGCGCAGATCGCGGCGGCGGCGCCCTCGCCCTGCACCGGCGTCGGGTACACGATCACCGGGATCGCGGGATTGCGGCGCGCGAGCGTCGTGAGCACGTCGCGCAACGCCGCCGCCGCAAGCGAGGTGATCACGCCGACGCGGCGCGGATACGCCGGAATCGGGCGCCGCGCCGCAGGATCGAAGAGGCCCTCCTTTTCGAGCTTTTCCTTCAGGCGCAGGAACCGCTCGTAGAGCGGCCCGAGCCCCGCGCGCCGGATGGATTCGACCGTGAGCTGAAACCGCCCGCGCGGCTCGTAGAGCGTCGCGAGCGCGCGCACTTCGACTCTGGTGCCGTCGCGCGGCGTCCAGTCGAGGAGCATCGCGCGGTTGCGGAACATCACGCAGTCGACCTGGGCGCGATCGTCCTTCAGCACGAAATACAGGTGGCCCGAGGGCGCGAGCTTCACGCCCGACATCTCGCCCGCGACCCAGAGCGGGGCAAAGCGCGCCTCGAGCGTCTCGCGCACGCTGCGAAGCAACTCGGAGACGGTGAGGACGGACGGCGGTTCGAGAGGGAAAATCGACGCCATGCGCGCTCTCGGACGATACACTATGCACAGCGTGCGCGCGGCGGCGCCCGAGCGCGTCGCAGCCGCCCGCGAAAGCCGATTCTTATCCGTAAGCGCTTGAGCGAGCGCAGGAAATCGGTGGTGAAAATTTAATCGCTGCCGATTTTTCCCGCTTTTTCTCTCGGAGCCGCGCGGCTGTCAAAAGGATATCCACAAAGTTATCCACCAGTTCTGTGGATATCGGCGCGCTCGCGCGGACTCGCGCATGCGCAGACGCGGAGCCGGCGCGCGCAGCGAGCGCGGCGCGCGCTTGCCGCAGCGCAACGCATTCGCTAGAGTGCGCCCACCCGAAACGACCGGAAAATCAAATTGTTCGCCATCATTCAGGCCGCCGGCTGGCCGATCTGGCCGCTTCTTTTCGCGTCGGTGATCGCGGTCGCGCTGATCATCGAGCGCTCGATCACGTTGCGCGCGGCGAAAATCGTTCCCCCGACGCTGCTCGATCAGGTGGTCGCGGTCTACCGTCGCCAGGGCGTGAGCCCCGAGATCATCGAGCGGCTCGCAAAGGATTCGCCGCTCGGCGAGGTGCTCGCCGCCGGGCTTCGCAACCACGCGAGCCCCCGCCACGTCATGAAGGAGGCGATCGAGGAGACCGGCCGCGCGGTCGCGCGCGATCTGGAGCGGTTCCTCACCACGCTCGGAACGATCGCCACCGCGGCGCCGCTCCTCGGCCTGTTCGGCACCGTGGTCGGCATGATCGAGATCTTCGGCTCGCAGGCGCCGACCGGCACCAACCCGCAGCAGCTTGCGCACGGCATCTCGATCGCGCTCTACAACACCGCGTTCGGCATCGCGATCGCGATCCCGGCGCTCATCTTCTACCGGCACTTCCGCAACAAGGTGGACGGCTTCGTCGTCGACATGGAGCAGGCGGCGGCGAAGCTCGTCGACATCATCCACGGCGAGCGCGGCGACTACCGCGCGGGCGCGGCGTGAACTTCCAGCGCGGGCGGCACCGGGAGGAGCCCGAGATCAACCTGGTGCCGATGATCGACGTGATGCTGGTGATCCTGATCTTCCTCATGATCACGACCACGTACTCCAAGTACACCGAGCTGCAGATCAACCTGCCGACCGCGGACGCGGAAAAGCAGCTCGAGCGGCCCGGCGAGGTGGCGGTGCTCGTCAACGCGCAGGGGCAATACGTCGTGAACAAGGCGCCGGTCGTGTTCTCCTCGGTCGAGGCGCTCGCCGACGAGCTTCGCAAGGCCGCCGCCGGCCTGCGCGAGCCGGTGGTGGTGATCAGCGCCGACGCGAACGCGACGCACCAGTCGGTCGTGCGGGTGATGGAGGCCGCGCGTGTTGCGGGGCTCACCCACATCACCTTCACCACGCAGGCGAGCCGCTAGCGTCTGCGCGCGCGCCCCTCGCACTGGTCGGATCGCGGCGCGCTCGCCTGGCTCCTTGCGCCGGCGAGCCTCGCCTTCGGCGCGGCGGTCGCGCTGCGCCGGCTCGCCTACGCCGCCGGGCTCGCGGCGCGCGAGCGCGTGCCCGTGCCGGTCGTCGTCGTCGGCAACCTCACCGTCGGCGGCGCGGGAAAGACACCGCTCGTCGCCTGGCTCGCGCGCTTTCTCGTCGAGCACGGCCGCCGGCCCGGGATCGTCGCGCGCGGCTGGGGCGGCGGCGCGCGCGCGCCGCGCGAGGCGCGCGCCGGATCGGACCCGGCCGACGTGGGCGACGAGCCGGTGCTGCTTGCGCGTCTTGCGGGCTGCCCGGTCTGGGTCGGACGCCGGCGCGCGGAGGCCTGCCGCGCGCTTCTTGCGCAGCACCCGGCCTGCGACGTGATCGTCGCCGACGACGGGCTGCAGCACTACGCGCTCGCGCGCGATCTGGAGCTGTGCGTCGTGGACGCGCGCGGTCTGGGCAATCGCTTGCTGCTGCCGGCGGGGCCGCTGCGCGAGCCGCTCGCGCGGCTGCGCGCGGTCGATGCGCTGATCGAGCACGGCGCGCTGCCGCCCGCGGTGAGCGCGCTCGCGCCGCGGCGCTTCGCGATGCGGCTGGAGGGCGCGGAACTCGTTCAGCTCGGCGCGCCCGGCGAGCGGCGGCCGGCCGCGTCGTTTCGCGGCCGGCGCGTGCACGCGGTGGCCGGCATCGGCGACCCGCAGCGCTTTTTCGCGCAACTCGCCGCCTTCGGCATCGACGTCGTGCCGCACGCGTTTCCCGACCACCATCCGTTCGCGCCCGCCGACCTCGCCTTCGACGACGATCTGCCGATCGTGATGACGGAGAAGGACGCGGTAAAATGCGAGCGCTTCGCAGGGCCGCGCCACTGGGCGTTTCCGGTGCGCGCGGCGCTCGACCCCGCATTCGGCGCATGGCTCCTCGAGAGGCTCGGTGGACCCGCGGCTGCTTGAAATCCTCGTCTGCCCGATCTGCAAAGGGCCGCTCGTGTGGCGGCGCGAGGCGGCCGAACTCGTCTGCAAGGCCGACCGGCTCGCCTATCCGGTGAAGGACGGCATTCCGGTGATGCTCGAGGAAGAAGCGCGCAAGCTCGCGCCGCAGGAGGACGTCGCCTGATCGAGCGCGCGCCGGAATTCCACGTGCTCGTGCCGGCGCGCCACGGATCGAGCCGCTTCCCCGGCAAGCCCCTCGCCGACATCGGCGGCCGGCCGATGGTGGTGCGCGTGGCCGAGCGCGCGCGGGCGAGCGGCGCCGCGAGCGTCGCGGTCGCGACCGACGACGAGCGCATCGCGCGCGCGTGCGCCGCGCACGGCGTGCGCGCGTTGATGACCGACCCGGCGCACGCCTCCGGCACCGACCGCATCGCAGAGGCCGCGCGCGCGCTCGGGCTTTCGCCCGAGGCGATCGTCGTGAACCTGCAGGGCGACGAGCCGCTCGCGCCGCCCGAACTGGTCGCCGCGGTCGCCGCGCGGCTCGCCGCCGAGCCCGAGGCGAGCCTCGCCACCGCCTGCCATCGGCTCGCCGACGAGGCCGAGGCGGCGAACCCGAACGTCGTCAAGGTGGTGCTCGATTCGCGCGGCCATGCGCTCTATTTTTCGCGCGCGCGCATTCCGCATCCGCGCGAGCCGGGCGGCGTCTGGTACCGCCACGCGGGCATCTACGCGATGCGCGCCGCGTACCTCGCCGAATTCACGCGCCTTGCGCCCAGTCCGCTCGAGCGCACCGAGTCGCTCGAGCAACTGCGCGCGTTGTGGCACGGGCACCGGATCGCGGTGCTCGTCTGGCCGCGGCCGATCCCGCCCGGCGTGGACACCCCGCAGGACCTCGAGGCGGTGCGTACAATCGCGGCATGAGGCTCGTGCTCCTCGGTCCGCCGGGGGCCGGCAAGGGGACGCAGGCCGGGTTCATCTGCGCCCATTACGGCATTCCGCAGATCTCGACCGGCGACATGCTGCGCGCGGCGGTCGCTGCCGGCACGCCGCTCGCGCGCGAAGCGAAGCGGGTGATGGACGCCGGCCAGCTCGTCTCCGACGACATCGTGCTCGCGCTGGTGAAGGAGCGGCTCGCCGCGCCCGACTGCGCACGCGGCTATCTCCTCGACGGTTTTCCGCGCACCGTGGCGCAGGCCGAAGCGCTGCGCGAGGCGCGCATCGCGCTCGACGTCGTGCTCGAGATCGACGTGCCGGCCGAGGAAATCGTCGCGCGCATGAGCGGCCGGCGCGTGCATCCGGGCTCGGGTCGCACGTATCACGTGCGCTTCAATCCGCCGCGGGTCGAAGGGCGCGACGACGTCACCGGCGAGCCGCTCGTGCAGCGCGACGACGACCGCGAGGAGACGGTGCGCCGGCGCCTCGAGGTCTATCAGGCGCAGACGCGGCCGCTCGTCGCGTTCTTCGAGCGCTGGGCGGCGAGCGGCGATCCGCAGGCGCCGCGTTACCGCCGCATCAGCGGCCTGGGCGGCGTCGACGAGGTGCGCCGGCGAGCGCTCGCGGCGCTCGAAGACCGCACGCCCTGCTAAAATCCGCGCCTTTCCAGGGGAGAGCACAGCCATGTCGGGTGGACTCGTTTTTGCGCTCGTCTGCGCGGTTCTCGCGCTCGTCTACGGCGCGGTCTCGATCCGCTGGATCCTCGCGCAGCCCGAGGGCAACGCGCGCATGCGCGAGATCGCGGCCGCGGTGCGCGAAGGCGCGGTCGCCTACCTGAAGCGCCAGTACACCACGATCGCTGCGGTCGGCGCGGTCCTCTTCCTCGTGATCGGCTTCATCCCGGCGCTCGGCTGGGCGACCGCCTGGGGGTTCGTGCTCGGCGCGGTGCTCTCGGGCGCCTGCGGCGTGATCGGCATGAACATCTCGGTGCGCGCGAACGTGCGCACCGCGGAAGCCGCGCGCGCCGGCCTGAACGAGGCGCTCAACGTCGCGTTCCGCGGCGGCGCGGTCACCGGCCTGCTCGTGGTGGGCCTCGGGCTCCTCGGCGTCGCCGGCTATTTCGCGCTCCTCTACGCGAACGCGATCGACAAGGCCGACCTCGACCACATCATCAAGCCGCTCGTCGGCCTCGGTTTCGGCGGCTCGCTCATCTCGATCTTCGCGCGGCTGGGCGGCGGCATCTTCACCAAGGGGGCCGACGTCGGCGCCGACCTCGTCGGCAAGGTCGAGGCGGGCATCCCGGAGGACGACCCGCGCAACCCGGCGGTGATCGCCGACAACGTCGGCGACAACGTCGGCGACTGCGCCGGCATGGCGGCCGACCTTTTCGAAACCTACGCGGTGACGATCATCGCGACGATGCTCCTCGGCGCGCTGATGGTGCACGCGCCGCAGGGCAACCCGAACGCGGTGATCTATCCGCTCGCGCTCGGCGGCTTCGCGATCGTCGCCTCGATCATCGGCACCTGGTCGGTGCGCGCGCGCCCGGGCGACCGCAACGTCATGCCGGCGCTCTACAAGGGGCTCATCGTCTCCGGGGCGATCGCGCTCGTCGCTTTCTGGCCGATCACCGAATGGCTGATGGGCGATATCGTCAGGAACGTTCCCTTCGACGTCGGCGGCGAAAAGAAGCTGATCACCGTCTGGCACCTGTACGGCGCGGCGGTGATCGGCATGGCGCTCACCGGCTTCATGGTCTGGATCACCGAGTACTACACCGGCACCCAGTTCAAGCCGGTGCAGCGCGTCGCCGAGGCCTCGACCACCGGGCACGCGACCAACATCATCGCGGGGCTCGCGGTGTCGATGAAGTCGACCGCCTGGCCGGTGATCGCCGTGTGCGTCGCGATCCTCGCGTCGTATTTTCTCGCCGGCCTGTACGGCATCGCGATCGCCGCCACCTCGATGCTCTCGATGGCCGGCATCATCGTCGCGCTGGATGCCTACGGGCCGATCACCGACAACGCCGGCGGGATCGCCGAGATGGCGGAACTGCCCGATTCGGTGCGCGCGATCACCGATCCGCTCGATGCGGTCGGCAACACCACCAAGGCGGTGACCAAGGGCTACGCGATCGGCTCGGCGGGGCTAGCCGCGCTCGTGCTCTTTGCCGACTACACGCACGCGCTGGAAGCCGCCGGCCGCTCGATCTCGTTCGACCTGTCGGACCACATGGTGATCATCGGGCTCTTCATCGGCGGGCTGGTGCCCTACCTTTTCGGCGCGATGGCGATGGAGGCGGTCGGGCGCGCCGCCGGCTCGGTGGTGCTCGAAGTGCGCCGCCAGTTCCGCGAGATTCCGGGCATCATGGAAGGCAAGGCGAAGCCCGAGTACGGCACCGCGGTCGACATGCTCACGCGCGCGGCGATCCGCGAGATGATGATCCCGTCGCTGCTGCCGGTGCTCGTGCCGCTTCTCGTCGGCCTGCTGCTCGGGCCGAAGGCGCTCGGCGGCGTGCTGATGGGCACGATCGTCACCGGCCTCTTCGTCGCGATTTCGATGTGCACCGGCGGCGGCGCGTGGGACAACGCGAAGAAGTACATCGAGGACGGCCACCACGGCGGCAAGGGTTCGGACGCGCACAAGGCGGCGGTGACCGGCGACACCGTGGGCGATCCCTACAAGGACACCGCCGGCCCGGCGGTGAACCCCCTCATCAAGATCATCAACATCGTCGCGCTGCTCGTGGTGCCGCTGATGGCGTGAGCGGCGCCGTGCTCGCCGGGCGCTGGAGGGCGGCTCTCGGAGCCGCCTTTTTTGTTCTGGCGACGGCGACCGCGGCTGCGCATCCGCCGGCCGCAGCGAGCGACGAGACCGCGCCGGGGCGCCGCGCGATGGTCGCCGCGGCGCATCCGCTCGCGGTCGAGGCGGGCCTCGAGATCCTTCGCGCGGGCGGCGGCGCGCTCGATGCGGCGGTCGCGGTGCAGATGGTCCTCGGGCTGGTGGAACCGCAGTCCTCCGGGATCGGCGGCGGCGCGTTTCTCCTTCACTGGTCGGCGACCGAGCGGCGGCTGCGCGGCTACGACGGCCGCGAGACGGCGCCCGCGGCGGCGCGCGCGGACCGGTTCCTCGACGCTCACGGCCGGCCGCTCGCTTTTGCGCAGGCGCGCGCAAGCGGCGCCTCGGTCGGCGTGCCGGGCGTGCTTCGCATGCTCGAGCTCGCGCACCGACGGCACGGGCGGCTGCCGTGGTCGCGGCTGTTTGCGCCCGCGATCCGGCTCGCCGAAGAAGGGTTCGCGGTCTCGCCGCGGCTTTTCCGGGCGCTCGAGCGCGAGCCGTCGCTGCGGGCCGATCCCGACGCGGGCGCGCTCTACTACGACGCCTACGGTCGGCCGCGCGCGATCGGCAGTCGCATCGCGAATCCCACCTATGCGGCGACGCTACGGCGCATCGCGCGCGACGGTGCCGATGCGTTTTACCGCGGCGAGATCGCCGCAGACCTCGTGCGCGCGGTGCAAAGCCGCGCGCGTCCGGGCGACATGACGCTGGACGACCTCGCGCGCTACCGGGCGCTCGAACGCGCGCCGGTATGTTTCCCCTATCGGTCGTACCGCGTCTGCAGCATGGGGCCGCCTGCAGGCGGAGTGGCGGTGCTCCAGATCCTCGGCATCCTCGCGCGCACGGAATTCGCGCAGGCGGCGCCCAACTCGCCCGAGGCGATCCACATTTTCGCCGAGGCCGCGCGGCTCGCCTACGCCGACCGCGAGCGCTACCTTGCGGATCCGGCATTTGCGCCGGTGCCGGTCGCGGGGCTGCTCGATCCGGCGTACCTCGCCGCGCGCGCGCAGCTGATCGGCCCACGGTCGCTCGGCCGCGCCGCGCCGGGCGCGCCGCGCGGGGCGGTGCCCCTTGCCGGGGCGGTCGAGGAGGCGCGCGCCGCAACGAGCCACGTCTCGATCGTCGATACCCGCGGCGACGCGGTGTCGATGACGACGAGCGTCGAAAGCGCCTTCGGCGCGGGCATCTTCGTGCGCGGGTTCTTCCTCAACAACCAGCTCACCGATTTCGCCTTCGTGCCGGAAGCGGACGGCGTGCCGGTCGCCAATCGCCTCGAGCCGGGCAAGCGGCCGCGAAGCGCGATGTCGCCGACCGCCGTGTTCGACGCCGACGGGCGGCTTCGCGCGGTGCTCGGCTCTCCCGGCGGACCGGCGATCGTTCACTACGTCGCGCAGGCGCTCGTCGCGATCCTCGACTGGAAGCTCGATGCGGCGAGCGCGGCGGCGTTGCCGCGCGCAGGCAGCCGCAACGGCCCGACCGAGCTCGAAAGCGAAACGGTGTACGAGCTGCTCGCGCCGGCGCTCGCGGCGCGCGGCCACGAGGTGCGCCTCGCTGCGATGACGAGCGGACTGCATATCGTCGAGCGCGCACCGGGCGGCTGGCGCGGCGGCGCCGATCCGCGCCGCGACGGCGTCGCGCGCGGGTTCTGACGCGAACGCCGTCGGGCGATGCGGCGCGCGGGCGAAGAAGCCCCTGGCGCCCGCGTGGTCAAAATGTCGCGATCGCGTGTCGGCGTTGTGTCCTGCGGCTCGCCGAGTAAGAATTTCGATCGCCTCGGGGAGGTCAGCTTCCGGGTCCCGAAAAAGAAGGAGGAGCCATGGAACCGATCACGATCGATTCGCGTGCGTCCGCATCCTTCCGATCGCTGCGGGACGTCCGCGTGGTGAGCGCCGAGACGGCGCAGCGCGCGCCGGTGCGCACCGTGCCGCCGCCCGAACGGTTCGTGCCCGAGGGGGGCCACTATCGCACGTACCGTCCGCGGCCGTTCACGCGCGAAGAGCGCGACAAGGTCACCGTGCTCTTCGGAGGGCTGCACTGGCGCGCCGAGCGCGTCATCCAGGGCGCGATGGAAAACCTCGGCTACCGCGTGCAGGTGTTGCCGGTCGCGACGCGCGAGGACCTGCTCGCCGGCCGGGAACTTGCCGACATCGGCCAGTGCTGCCCGACCAGTTTCACCACCGGCAACCTCGCCAACTTCCTTCGCAGCGAGGCGAAGCGAACGAGCCCCGAAGAGGTGGCCGACAAATACGTCTACGTCACCGCCGGCGCCTGCGGCGCGTGCCGCTTCGGCCAGTATCACCAGAGCTACGAGCTGGCGTTGCGCAACCTCGGGCTCGAACGGTTCCGCATGTTTCTCCTCGATCAGGCGAACCTCGACCAGGGCGCGCGCGAGGGCGGGGGGCTCGAGCTCAACATGCCTTTCATCCTCGGCGCGATCTGGGCGATCGTGGCGACCGACGTGCTGCAGGACATGGAATACCGCACGCGGCCCTACGAGGTGAAGCCGGGCGAGACCGAGCGGGCGACGCGCGAAGCGGTCGAACTGCTCTACGAGGCGTTCCGCCGCCGCCCGGTGCGCTCGGGCAAATGGCGCGCGGCGCTCTGGCACCTCGGCACCAACTACTTCGTGCGCGCGATGCGCGAGGCGAAAGCGCTCTACGACCGTATCGAGGTCGATCGCACGCGCGTCAAGCCGGTGGTGAAGATCACCGGCGAGTTCTATCTGCAGACGGTGGAGGGCGAGCCCAACTACAACATCCACCGCTGGCTGGAGGCCGAAGGGGCGGAGGTGTACCCCGCGGCGATCACGATCTGGCTCGACTATCTCGCGCGCTTCGCCGGGCAGGATTTCGAGGACCACATCGGCATCGACCGGCGCGCGCGCGCCCGGCTCGCCGCGGTGCGGCTCGGCCAGCGGCTGTTGCGCTGGACCTACGACCGCATGCGGCGCGCGCTCGGCGACGTGCCGCACGAGCTGCCCGACCAGTACGAGCTGCGCCGGCTCGCCGCGCCCTTCTATCACAGCCGCCTGAACGGCGGCGAGGGCGACATGCTGGTCGGCAAGGCGCTCTGGGCGCACCTCGGCAAGAAAGCGCACATGATCTGCGAGCTGTCGCCCTACTCGTGCATGCCGAACACGATGAGCATCGGCGCGATGGCGGCGGTGCTCGGGCGTTACCCCGATCTGCTCTATGCGCCGATCGAGATCAAGGGCGATGCCGAGGTGCACGCGCTCTCGCGCTGCCAGATGATCCTCACCGAGGCGAAGAAGCGGGCGCAGCGCGAGTTCGAGGAGGTGCTCGAGCGCACGGGCCTCACCGTCGAGAAGCTGCGCGCGGCGGTGGCCGAGCAGCCGGCGCTGCGGCGCGCGACCTGGCGGCTGCCGCACTACGGCGCGGCGGGCACCGCGGCGAACCTCGCGCTGCACGTGGCGGCGGGACGGCGGGCATGAAAATCGCGGGCATCGACGTCGGCTCGACCACCGTCAAGGCGGTGCTCGCCGAAGACGGCGAGGTGCGCTGGCAGGACTACCGGCGCCACCACACGCGCCAGGCCGAGATGGTGCTCGAGTTCCTCGAGCGGCTCGAGGCCGAATGCGGGCTCGCTCCCGGCCGCGACCGCGTGTTCCTCACCGGCTCGGGCGCCGGGCTGATCGCCCCGCTCGTCGGCGGCAAGTTCGTGCAGGAAGTGGTCGCGGTCTCGGCGGCGGTCGAGCGGCTGCATCCGGACGTGCATTTCGTCTCGGAGATCGGCGGCGAGGACATGAAGACGCTGTTCTTCACCGCCGGCGGCACGGGCAAGTCGAAGCAGGTGTTCATGCAGTCGGCCTGCTCCGGCGGCACCGGCACGTTCATCGAGAAGACCGCGCGCAAGCTCCAGATCGCGCCGGAGCGGCTCGCGCAGATGCCTTATGCGGGGGTCGCGCTGCACAAGGTGAGCGCCAAATGCGGCATCTTCGCCGAGGCGGACGCAAACACCTTGGTGAAATCCGGCGTGCCGGTGGAAGAGATCATCGCGAGCCTGTTCGAGGCGGTGGTCTATCAGAACCTCGCCACGCTCACGAAGGGCAACACCCCGCAGCCGCGCGTGCTGCTGCTCGGCGGGCCGAACCTCTTTTACCGCGGCCTGCAGGAAGCCTGGCGCCACCATCTGCAGAAGCTCTGGACCGAGCGCGGCGTCGCGCTGCCGCCGCAGACCGATCCGGCCTCGCTCGTCGAAGTGCCGCGCGAGGCGCTCTACTACGCGTGTCTCGGCTGCGTCGAGATCGGCCGCGGCGAACCGCCGGGCGTCGGCGTCTACGCCGGCACCGGAAAGCTGCGCTGGTGGATCGAGGAGGGGCAGCACGAGCAAAAGGCGCGCGAGGGCGCGCAGGGGCTGGTGAAGGACCCGGCGGAACTGGAGCACTTCATCCGCTGCTACGGCGAGCCGCGCGTCGCGGCGAGTCGCCCGCGCGAGGGCGCGCGCGACGCGCCCGCGTTCGTCGGCTGCGACTTCGGCAGCACGACGGCGAAGGCGGTGGTGCTCTCGGCCGAGCGCGAGCTGCTCGCCAGTTGCTACGTGCCTTCGAACGGCAACCCGATCGAGGACGCGAAAGCGATCCTGCGCGAGATCCGCGGCGCCGGCGTCGAGCGCATCGGCGCGCTCGGCATCACCGGCTACGGCAAGGATCTGCTGAAGGACATCGTCGGCGCGGACGTGGCGATCGTCGAGACGGTCGCCCACGCGACCGCGGCGCTGCACTTCTTTCCCGACGCCGACGTCATCTGCGACGTCGGCGGCTGCGACGTGAAGATCATGATCCTGCGCCAGGGGACGGTGTCGGACTTTCGCCTCAATTCGCAGTGCTCCTCCGGCAACGGCGCGTTTCTCCAGGGGGTGGCCGAGCGCTACGGGGTGCCGCTCGAGCAGTACGCCGAGATGGCCTTTCGCGCGCGCGCGGTGCCCGCGCTCGCGATGGGCTGCGGCGTGTTCCTGCAGTCCGACATCGTCAACCAGCAGAGAAAGGGCTGGTCGCGCGAGGAGATCATGGCCTCGCTCGCGGCGGTGCTGCCGCTCAACGTCTGGGTGTACGCCGGGCAGCTGCAGAACCTCGCCGCCGCCGGCCGCAAGTTCGTGCTGCAGGGCGGGACGCACCGCAACCTCGCGGTGGTGAAGGCGCAGGTCGATTTCATCCGCTCCAAGGTCCCCGAGGCCGAGATCGTCGTCCATCCCTACTCGGGCGAGGCGGGCGCGATCGGCGCGGCGCTGTGCGCGCTCGACTGGGCGAAAAAGGGCGCGCCGAGCCGCTTCCGCGGCTACGACGTCGTCGAGTCGCTCGAATACCGCAGCACGACCAACGCGCACACCACCTGCCACTGGTGTACGGTCAACTGCAAGCGCACCTTCATCGACGTGCGGCTGCCCGGCGCGCAAGGGCGCCCCTGGAGCAAGGTGCCGCTCGAGGCGGGCTGGGAGCGCGTGATCAGCGGCAACTCCTGCCCGAAAGGGCTGCTCGAGGACGTCAACGAAATGAAGGTCGTGAAGGCGAAGCTGGAGGAGGCGAGGCGTGCCTTTCCCAACATTGCTGAGCTGGTTCGCGAAGGCGCCTTTCGGGGCACTCGCGCCGCGGTTTGACCGCGCCGGCGCGGGCGAGGCGCGCGCCGGCGCGCCGGCGGCAGAACGCCGCGCGCAGCTGCGCGTCGGCATTCCGCGCGTGCTCAACCTGTGGTCGACGCACCAGTTCTGGATCGGGTTCCTCGAAGCGCTCGGGATCGAGGCGCGGCGCATCGAGTTCTCCTCCGACACCTCGGAAGAGCAGGCGCGCCGCTACGCCAAGGGACGCGGCACGGTCGACTGCTGCTACCCGGTGAAGTGCATCTCCGGGCACTACGGCGAGCTGCTCGCCAACCGCAAGCGCAGGATCGACATTCTGCTTTCGCCGATGATCGCGACGCTGCCCTCGTGCCTTGCGGGCCACGTCGTCGCCTCGATCGCCTGCCCGCGCGTGATGGCCGCCCCGGAGAACATCAAGGCCGGGTTCGTGAAAGAGCGCGACACGTTCGCCGAGCTGGGCGTGCGCTACGTCGCGCCGCTCGTCAACCTCGACGATCCGCCGCTCGCCGCGAAACAACTCTACGAGGGGCTGCGCGACGCGATTCCGGGGCTTACGGCCGAGGAGACGCGGCGCGCGGTCGCCGCCGGCTACCGGGCGCTCGAGGCGTACAACGGGGCGCTGCGGCGAAAGTCGCGCGAGGTGCTCGAGTGGTGCGCGCGCGAAGACCGGCCCTGCCTTCTCGTTCTCGCGCGCCCCTATCACATGGACCCGGGCATCGGGCACGAGATCGAGGTGGATCTGCAGGCCTACGGCTACCCGGTGCTCTGGGCGCAGTACCTGCCGATCGACGAGGACCTGCTCGAGTGGATGTTCCGCCCGGACATCGAGGCGGGCTGGGTAAGGTCGCCCTTCGATATCGCCGACGTCTGGCCCTCGTCCTACAGCGCGAACACGAACGAGATCCTGTGGGGCGCAAAATACGCCGCGCGCATGCCCTGGATCGCCTGCGTCGTGCGGCTGTCCAGTTACGAGTGCGGCATGGATCAGCCGACCTATTCGCCGGTGCAGCGCATCGTCGAAGCTTCGGGCACGCTGTTCTTTTCGTTCCAGGACCTCGATTCGACCAAGCCGGCGGGCTCGGTCAAGATCCGCGTCGAGACGATCGCGCACTATCTGGAAAAGTACGCCGCCGGGATCATTGCGAAGAAGAGGGCGGCGAGCCCCCCCGGCTGCCCGCTTCCCGCGCGGGACTCGGTCGGCGGCGAGGCCGTTCTATAATCGACCGGCGATTCGCAAAGGAGGGGGAAACATGCGCAAGCGATGGCTCGTCGCCGCCGCGGCCGCTCTTTTGACGGCCGCGCTACAGGCGGGCGCGCAGTATCCGGCGAAACCGATCCGCATCGTCGTTCCGTTTCCGGCAGGCTCGGCGACCGACACGATCACGCGGATCCTCGGCGCATCGGTCTCGGCCGCGGTCGGCCAGCCGGTGGTGGTCGACAACAAGGCGGGCGCCGACGGGGCGATCGCCGCCGCCGAGGTCGCCAAGGCCGCCCCCGACGGCTATACGCTCCTCATGGCGACCAACAGCCCGATGGCGGCGGTGCCGGCGATGAGGAAGAACCCGCCGTACGATCCGGTCGCGGACTTTACGCCCATTACCGACATCGGCCGCTACACGTTCTTTCTGTTCGTCAACGCCGGCACGCCGTTCAAAACCTTCGGCGAACTCGTCGCGCACGCAAAAGCGAACCCCGGCAAGCTCAACTACGCGACCGGCAACACCACCGGCATCGTCTCGTTCGCGCAGATGAACGCGCTCGCCGGCATGCAGATGACGCACGTGCCGTACAAGGGCGAGCCGCAGGCGATCACCGATCTCGTCGCCGGGCGGGTGCAGCTCATGTGGGCGACGCCGACCACCGGGCTTCCGCACCTGAGGGAGGGGAAGCTTCGGGCGCTCGCGACGAACCTGAAGGCGCGCTCGGCCCTCCTGCCCGAGGTGCCGACGATGGCCGAAGTGGGGCTGCCGCAGTATTCGGTGGTCTCGTGGGCGGGCCTCTTCGGCCCGGCGAAGCTGCCGCGCGAGATCGTCGCGCGGCTGAACAAGGAATTTCACGACGCCATGAAGCGGCCCGATGTGGTCGCGGCCATGGACAAGCAGGCGTTTCACCTGAGCCCCTCGACGCCGGAGGAACTCGCGGCCTTCACGAAGTCGCAGATGGAGGCGTACCGTGCGATCCTGCGCGCCGCCGGCGTCGAACCGGAGTAGCCCCATGAAACGGATTCTTGCGACGCTTGCTGCGGCGCTCGCGTGCGCGAGCGCCGCCGCCCAGTACCCGAACAAGCCGATCCGCCTGATCGTTCCGTTCCCGCCGGGCGGCGCGGCGGAACTCGGGGCGCGCATCTTCGCGCAACCCCTCGGCGAACGGCTCGGGCAGCCGGTCGTCATCGAAACTCGCCCGGGGGCCGAGGGCATCATCGCCTCGGAGGCGGTGCGCCGTGCGGCGCCCGACGGCTACACGCTCTATTACGGCACCGCGACCGGGATGTCGTTCGCGCCGGCGGCGAAAAAGGTGCCGCCGTACGACCCGGTGAACGACTTCACGCCGATCTCGCTCGTCGGCTTCTTCGGGTTCTTCGTGTTCTCCCACCCGGACATGCCGGTGCGCACGCTGCAGGACCTGGTCGGCTACGCGCGCGCGAACCCCGGGCGCATCAATTACGGCACCGGCAACGCCACCAGCATCCTCGCGACCGCGCTTTTCGCCTCGGCGAACAGGCTCGACATGGTGCACGTGCCCTACAAGGGCGATGCGCCGCTCTCGCTCGATCTGATCGCCGGGCGCGTGCATTTCGCGTTCGCGACGCCCGGCACGCTCACGCCGCAGGTGAGGGAGGGCAAGATCCGGGTACTCGCGACGATGCTCCCGAACCGCAGCCCGCTCTTTCCCGAGGCGCCGACGCTTCCCGAGGCCGGGTTCGCGCCGATGCCGATCGTGCCCTGGGGCGGGCTCTTCGGTCCGGCGAAGCTGCCGCAGGACGTGGTCGATCGCGTCGGCCGCGAGCTCGCGGTGGTGCTCGCGCGCCCGGACGTCCGGGAGTCGTTCGGCAGAATCGCCTTCGAGCCGCGGGCGTCCAGCCCCGAGGCGCTGCGCGCGCTCGTCGTCGAGCAGCTGGAGGCCTACGGCCGCGCCGCGAAAGCGGTCAACCTGTCGCTCGACTGAGGGCGGCGCGCAGTTCCGTCGCCGGCGCAAGCTCCGGCATCGCGCGCAGCCAGGTGATCTGGCGCTTCGCGAGCTGACGCGTCGCCGCGAGCGCCTGCTCGCGAAGCTGCGCGGCGTCGATTTCTCCTTCGAGATAGCGCCAGGCCTGGCGGTAGCCCACCGCGCGCATGCTGGGGAGCGACGGATCGAGCCGGTAGCGTCGGCGCAGCTCGCGCAGCTCCTCGACGAGACCTGCGGCGAGCATCGCATCGAGCCGCGCGGCGATCCGCCGGTGCAGCTCGGCGCGGTCGGGCGGAACGAGCGCGAAGCCCCGAAGCGCGAACGGCAGCCGCGGCGCCTCGCCGCGCTGAAGCCGCGAGATCGGCGTGCCGGTCGCGCGCAGCACCTCGAGCGCGCGCTGGATGCGCTGTGCATCGCGCGGGGCGATGCGCGCCGCCGCCTCGGGGTCGGCGCGGGCGAGCTCGGCGTGCAGCGCCGGCCAGCCGCGCGCGCGCGCCTCGGCTTCGATCGCGGCGCGGATCGCGGGGTCCGCGGCCGGAAGCGCGTGGAGCCCGGCGGCGAGGGCGCGGTAGTAGAGCATCGTTCCGCCGACGAGGAGGGGAATGCGCCCGCGCGCGAGGATCGCCTGCACCGCCGCGATCGCGTCGGCGCGAAAGCGCCCCGCCGAGTAGCGCTCGGTCGGCTCGGCGATGTCGATCAGGTGGTGCGCGACGCGTGCGCGTTCGCCGGCCGAGGGTTTCGCGGTGCCGATGTCCAGGCCGCGGTACACCTGCGCCGAGTCGACGCTCACGATCTCGAGGGGGAAGCGGGCGGCGAGCGCGAGCGCGAGGGCCGATTTTCCGCTCGCCGTAGGCCCGAGGAGAGCGAAAGCGACCGGGTGCCGGGTCAACGTCCGCGCAGGAACAGCCGGTCGAGGTCGGCGAGCGTGAGCTGGTACCACGTCGGCCGGCCGTGGTTGCAGCTTCCCGCGCGCTCGGTTTCTTCCATGCGCCGCAGCAGCGCGTTCATTTCCGCGAGCGTGAGCCTGCGCTGCGCGCGCACCGCGGCGCGGCAGGCGAGGTCTGCGAGCAGCGCGTCGCGCCGCGCCTCGATCGCGCCGGCGGTGCCGAACTCGGCCAGTTGCGCGAGCACCGCGCGCGCGAGCGCGACGAGGTCCGTGCCCGCGAGCGGCGCCGGCACCGCGCGCACCGCGAGCGCCTCGGGCCCCGCGGCGGCGATCTCGAAGCCTAGCTGCGCGAGCGCCTCGCGGTGTTCCTCGGCCGCCGCGCGCTCGCGCGCGCTCGCGCGGAACGTCGCCGGCACGAGCAGTCGCTGGCGCGCAGCGGCGCCGGCCGCGACGCTCGCGCGCAGCTCTTCGAAGAGGATGCGCTCGTGCGCCGCGTGCATGTCGACGAGCACCAGACCGGCGTCGTTCTGCGCGAGGATGTAGACGCCGTGCAGCTGCCCGAGGGCGAAGCCGAGCGGGGGCGTGGCCGACGGGGGCGACTCGAGCGACGCGGGCGAGGCGGCCGTTTCGCGCCCTGCCGCGGCGAACGCGAGGTAGGCGGCTGCCGCAGGCTCGCCGAGCGCAAGCGACGCCTGCGCGGTGTACGCCGCGCTCGCGCCGCGCGATTCGGCGTCGGCCGGCGAAAGCGCAACGCGCGGTGCGGGCGCTCCGACGGCGGTCGCAGCGAGCGCGCGCTCGAGCGCATGCCGCACGAACGAGTGCACCGCGCGGGCGTCGCGGAACCGCACCTCGGTCTTCGCCGGGTGGACGTTCACGTCGACCGCGCGCGGATCGAGGTCGAGAAAGAGCACGTACGCCGGCTGCCGGTCGCCGTGCAGCAGTTCGCGCCAGGCTTCGCGCGCCGCGTGCGCGAGCAGCCGGTCGCGCACGAAGCGCCCGTTGACGAAGAAATACTGCGCATCGGCGCGCGCGCGCGCGAACGGCGGGCTCGCGGCGAGGCCGTTGAGCCGCAGCGCGCCGGCCGAGGCGTCGACCGCGAGGCTCGCGGCGGTGAACGCATCGCCGAGGAGCGCCTCCGCGCGCGCGCGCAGGCTCGCCGGCGCGAGGCGATGCACCAGGCGTCCGTTGTGCCGCAGCGTGAACGCGACCTGCGGGAACGCGAGCGCGATCCGGCGGAACGCCTCCTCGGCGTGCGCGTACTCGGTCGCCGCCGAGCGCAGGAACTTGCGCCGGGCGGGGGTGTTGAAGTAGAGGTCGGCGACCACGACCGTCGTGCCGGGCGCGCGCGCCGCGGGCTGCATCTCGCCGATCGCGCCGCCTTCGGCGCGGATGCGCGCCGCGTGCGGCGCGTCCGCGGTGCGGCTCGTGATCTCGACGCGCGCGACCGCTGCGATCGCGGCGAGCGCCTCGCCGCGGAAGCCGAGCGTGCCGACCGCTTCGAGTTCCGCGAGCGTCGCGATCTTGCTCGTCGCGTGGCGCGCGAGCGCGAGCGGAAGCTCTGCGGCAGGAATGCCGGCGCCGTCGTCTTCGACCTGCACGCGCCGCGCACCGCCTTCCTCCAGCGCGACGACGATCTCGGCGGCGCCGGCGTCGAGCGCGTTCTCGAGCAGCTCCTTCAGCACCGAGGCCGGACGCTCGACCACCTCGCCGGCGGCGATCTGCCCGACCAGCACCTCGGGCAGGACGCGGATCGGCGCGCGCTGCGGCATCGCGCGATTATATTCGCCGCCCCCGGCTACAATCTGGCGATGGAGTCGCTCGCCGCGCTCTGGGATCTCGCGATCCACCTCGATCGGCATCTGGCGGCGTTCGTCGCCGAGCACGGCCGCTGGGTGTACGCGCTGCTTTTCGTGATCGTCTTCTGCGAGACCGGGCTGGTGGTGACGCCGTTTCTGCCCGGCGATTCGCTCCTTTTCGTCGCCGGCGCGCTCGCTGCCGCCGGCGGCATGGACATCGGCGCGGTGATGGCGACGCTCGCCGTCGCCGCGCTGCTCGGCGACAACGTCAACTACACGGTCGGCCGCTGGGCGGGGCCCCGGGTGTTCCGTTACGAGCGCTCGCGCTGGTTCAATCCGCGGCACCTCGCCCGCGCGCACGCGTTCTACGAACGCCACGGCGGAAAGACGATCGTGCTCGCGCGCTTCGTGCCGATCGTGCGCACGTACGTTCCGTTCGTCGCCGGCGTCGCGGCGATGCCGTATGTTCGCTACATCGCGTTCTGCGTCGTCGGCGCCGCCGTCTGGGTGGGGTCGCTCTGCCTCGCCGGCTATTTCTTCGGCAACATCCCGGCGGTGAAGAACAACCTTGCGGCGGTGATCGCCGCGATCGTGCTCGCGTCGGTCAGCCCGGGCTTGTACGGCTGGCTGCGCGCGCGCTCAGTTGAGCGCCACGGCTGAGCGCGGGGCGGCGGTGACCGGCCCGGGGCGCGGCGGATGCCGCGCCAGATAGCGCTTGATGCCGGCGAGGATCGCGCGCGCAAGCCGCTCCTGGTACGCCTCGTCGTTCAGGCGCTTTTCCTCCTCGGGGTTGGAGATGAACGCGGTCTCGACGAGGATCGAGGGCACGTCGGGCGCCTTCAGCACCGCGAAACTCGCCTGTTCGACGCGCGCCTTGTGTAGCGCGTTGACCTGGCCGAGCTCGGTAAGCACCGCACGCCCGAGCTTCAAGCTGTGGTCGATCGTCGCCGTCTGCGACAGGTCGAGGAGCGTCTGCGCGAGATACCGGTCCTTCACGTCGAGGTTGACGCCGCCCACGAGGTCGGCGTCGTTTTCGCGCCGCGCGAGCCAGCGGGCGGCCTCGGACGAGGCGCGCCGTTCCGAGAGCGCGTACACCGACGAGCCGCGCGCGTGCGGGCGCAGGAACGCGTCGGCGTGAATCGAGACGAAGAGGTCCGCGCGCAGCCGGCGCGCCTTCTCGACGCGCGCGTGCAGCGGAAGGAAGTAATCGCCGTCGCGCGTCAGCACCGCGCGCATGTCGGGCTCGGCGTCGACGAGCGCCTTCAGGCGCCGCGCGACCATGAGCGTGATGTCTTTTTCGCGCGAGCCGAGCCGACCGATCGCGCCCGGGTCCTCGCCGCCGTGGCCCGGATCGATGACGATGGTCGCAAGTCGCGCGACCGCCGGCTTGGCGGGGGTCGCTTCGCCCGGCCCGGCCGCTTTGTCCTCGGCGGCCGGCGCCTGCGGCAGGCGTTTGCCGTCCGATTCGATCAGCAGCGCCAGCGGATCGGGCGGCACCGTCGGATAGAGGTCGAGCACCAGCCGATGCCCGTAGCCCGCGATCGGCTTGAGCGTGAACACCTGCGGCTTCACCTCGGTCTTCAGGTCGAGCACGATGCGGATCACGCCGGGACGGTTTCGCCCGACGCGCAGCTTTTCGATGTACGGATCGGCGGAAAGGACCTTGTCCTGCAGCTCGGCGAGCGCCGGGGTCATCGCCGCGCCTTCGAGATCGACCACCAGGCGCTCGGGGTCCTTCACCGTGAACACGGAGAAGCGCGGCTCGGTCGGCGACTCGAGGGTGACGCGGGTGTAGTCGCGCGCCGGCCAGACGCGGGCAGCGACGATCTGCGTCTGCGCGAGCGCCTCGATCCCGGCTACGACGAACGCCAACGCGCCAACGCCGAGGCGAGCCAGCGCTCGCCAGCGGCCGAGAACGCCCGAACGCGAGCGCGCCGGCCGCCGTCGGCATGCTCGAGGGTCACCTGCACGTCCGGCGGCGGGAGCGCCGCTCCGGCACGCTCGGGCCATTCGACGACGCAGAGCGACTCCGGCCCGAAGTGCTCCTGGAATCCCGAGCTCAGCCATTCTCGCTCGTCGCTGAAGCGATACAAATCAAAGTGATACAAGTGTAAGCTCGAAATGGTGTAAGGTTCAACCAGCGTGTAGGTCGGGCTTTTCGCCCGACCGTTGTATCCGAGTCCGGAGAGAAGCCCGCGTACAAGCGTGGTCTTTCCGGTCCCGAGTTCCCCTGAGAGGTGGAGGACGAGCCCGCCTCGCGCGCCCTTGGCGAACGCGGCGCCGAGCCGCAGGGTCGCGCGTTCATCCGGCAGGCTAAGCTCGACGATCATGGACTACGCGGCGCTCGCGGCGCGCATCCGACGGTGGGGGGCCGAGCTCGGATTCCAAGCGGTCGGCATCGCGGACGCGGATCTTTCCGAGGCCGGCGCGCGGCTCGCCGAATGGCTCGGCCTCGGCTGGCACGGCGAGATGGATTATATGGCTCGCCACGCGGCGCTTCGTGCACGGCCGGCCGCGCTCTTGCCCGGGACGCTGCGCGTCATTTCCTGCCGCATGGACTACGCGCCGACGCTCGCCGACGAGTGGTCGGCGCTCACCGACGGCACGCGCGCCTACGTCGCGCGCTATGCGCGCGGGCGCGATTACCACAAGGTGATCCGGGCGCGACTGAAGGCGCTCTGCGCGCGCATCGCCGCCGAGATCGGCCCGTTTCGCCATCGGGTGCTGTGCGATTCCGCGCCGGCGATGGAGGTGCCGCTCGCGGCGAAAGCCGGCCTCGGCTGGCAGGGCAAGCACACGCTGCTGCTTTCGCGCGAGGCCGGCTCCTGGTTTTTCCTCGGCGAGATCTACACCGATCTGCCGCTGCCGGCGGACGAGCCGACGCCCGCGCACTGCGGCAGCTGCACGCGCTGCATCGACGTCTGTCCGACGCAGGCGATCCGCGGCCCGTATCGACTCGACGCCCGCCGCTGCATTTCGTATCTCACGATCGAACACAGAAGCGCGATCCCGCGCTCGCTTCGGCCGCTCATCGGCAACCGCATCTACGGGTGCGACGACTGCCAGCTCGTCTGCCCGTGGAACCGGTACGCGCGCGTGACCGCCGAGCCCGATTTCCTGCCGCGCAACGGCCTCGACCGGGCGATGCTCGTCGAGCTGTTCGCCTGGAGCGAAGAAGAGTTCGAGCGGCGGTTGCGCGGCTCTGCCATCCGCCGGATCGGTTACGAGCGCTGGCTTCGCAATCTCGCGGTGGCGCTCGGCAACGCGCCGACTTCGCCCGAGGTCGTCGCGGCGCTACGCGCGCGCGAAGACTTTCCGTCCGCGCTCGTGCGCGAGCACGTGCGCTGGGCGCTCGAGCGGCACGGAGCCCCGCTCGCCTGAGCGCAGCGGCCGCTCAGGCGCGCCCGCGCCGCGGCGGAACGAGCCGCAGCGTCGCCACCGTCGCCGCCGCCCAGGCGAGGTAGATCGCGGTGAACACCCATTCGGGGGCCTGGTAGTAGAGCAGCCGGTACACCCAGCGGCCGACGAACGACTCGGGGCGCGCGCCGCCGCGCAGCAGGTCTTCCCACACGGTGAGCGGGCAGGCGTAGCCCGCGACCGACTCGGCCGCGACGAACGCGATCGCGCCAAGGTGCAGATAGCGAAACCAGGGATTGCGCACCCAGCGCCAGCCGGCGGCGGCGCCGATCCACACGAGCGGCAAGCCTGCGGCGATGAACGCAGCGATCGCGAAGTGGACGACGAGCAGCGCGTCGGCGAGCACCCGGGGTCAGCCCCCGCGCGCGATTCTCCGCCGCGGATCGGAGATCCACTCGCTCCAGGACCCCGGGTAGAGCCTCGCGCCGCGCAGCCCGGCGACCTCCATCGCGAGCAGGTTGTGGCAGGCCGAGACCCCCGAGCCGCAATAGTTCACCGCTTCCTGCGGCGCACGGCCGGCGAGCAGCTGGTCGAACTCGCGCCGCAGCGTCGCCGCGTCCTTGAACGTACCCTCGGGCGAGAGGTTGTCGTTGTTGAAGCGGTTCACCGCGCCCGGAATGTGGCCTGCGACCGGATCGATCGGCTCCGCCTCGCCGCGGAATCGCGCCGGCGCGCGCGCATCGACGAGCAGCACGCGGCCGAGATTCGCCTCGACCCAGGCGGCATCGACCGCCATCTCGCGGCGCTCGCGGCCGGGATAGACGGTCGGCGCATACCGTGGGACTTCGGCGCTCAGCGGGCGGCCTTCGCGCAGCCACTTGGCGAGGCCACCGTCGAGCACCGCCACCGCGTCGTGACCCGCCCAGCGCAGCATCCACCACAGGCGGGCGGCCATCGCGCCGCCCGCGCCATCGTAGCAGACGACGACGTCGTCGGGGGTCAGCCCCTCGGCGCCCAGCCAGGCGACGAACGCGTCGAATGCCGGAAGCGGGTGGCGGCCGTTCGCGCCGGTCTTCGGGCCCGAGAGATCGCGCTCGAGGTGCGCGAATCGCGCGCCCGGAATGTGCGCCTGCCGGTACTGGCGCTCTCCGGCCTGCGGGTCGGCGAGATCGTGGCGGCAGTCGAAGACGCGCCAGCCGGGGTTCGCGGCGAGCGCCTCGGTCGAGACGAGCGGGCCTACTGTTCCAGTTCGCGTCGCAGCCACTCGTGGAAGTGCGCGATCGGGTCTTCCATCGGCGACTGATACGGTCCGGCGTCGTCGCGCCCCTCGCGCCAGAGCGCGCGGCGGCCGCGGTCGATGCGCCGGCAGATCTCGTCGTCCTCGGCCGCGGTCTCGAAATACGCCGCCTGCTGCGCCGCGACGAAATCGCGCTCGAAGAGCGCGATCTCCTCCGGGTAGTAGAACTCGACGACGTTGGTCGTCAGATCCGGCGCGCGCGGGATCAGCTTCGAGACGACGAGCACGTTCGGATACCACTCGAGCATCAATCCCGGATAGTACGCCGCCCAGAGCGCGCCGTACTTCGGCGCCCGGCCGCGCAGCTGCGCGAGGCACTGTGCGTGCCAGCGGCGATAGACCGGCGAGCCGGGCGTCGCGAGCCCGTTTTTTGCGCCGACGATCTGGACCGACGTGCGCTCGGAGTACTCGACGCGGAAGTCGTCCGCGTCGGTGAACTGGCCGAGCCCCGGATGGCAGGCTTCGACGTGATAGACCTCCAGGTACACCTCCATGAAGGTCTTCCAGTTGAAGCGGTAGTCGGTCACCTCGATGCGCTCGAGCGCGTAGCCGGCGAAGTCGAACTCGTCGGCGCAGGCGAGCTGCGCGAGATCGGCGCGCGCATCGCGCGGCCCGGCGAAAAGCAGCCCGTGCCACTCGTTGAGCGGCGTAGCGGCGAGCCGCACGCACGGGCTGTCGGAAAACCGCGGGGCGCCGAGCAGCTCGCCGTCGAGAGCGTAGGTCCAGCGGTGCGCCGGGCAGACGATCGCGCGCGCGTTGCCCCGCCCCTCGAGCATCAGCGCCTGGCGATGGCGGCAGACGTTGGAAAGAAGCGCCACCCCGGTCGGGCCGCGCACGAGCACCTTCGCGTGGTCCATCCAGGCGAGCGTGACGTAGTCGCCCGTGTTCGGCACCATGCGCTCGTGGCCGATGTAGTCCGCGCCGGCGTCGAAGAGCAGGCGCTTTTCGCGGGCGAAATGCGCCGCATCGAAATACCAGGCGAGCGGCAGCGGGCAGCCCGCAGGTCGCGGGCGGCCGGATCTGGCGAGATCGGACATGTGCGGGGCGGCGCCCGAAAGGGCGCGAATTGTACAATAGCCGTACCTGTTCGCCGCCGCGCGGCCCGCCTTCCGAATGAGCAGATCGTCGAACAAGAGCGCCTCTTTCGCCGACACTACGCCCGACGGCGGCCCCGGTTTCGAGAAGGCGCTCGCGGAACTGGAGCGGATCGTCGCGCGCATGGAGTCGGGCAATCTCACGCTGGAGGAGGCGCTCGCGGCGCACCGGCGCGGTCTCGAGCTCGCGAAATACTGCCGCGAGAAACTGCAGGCGGCCGAGCAGCAGGTTCAGGTGCTCGAAGGCGAAGTGCTGAAGCCGCTCGCCGCGGTGCTCGAGGCCGGACGCGAGGACCGTGAAGACGCCTGAGGCCGATTTCGTCCCCTGGATGGGCGCGGTCCAGGCGAGGATGGAGGCGGTGCTCGGTCGGCTGCTGCCGCCGGCGCAGCAGGCGCCGATGCGGCTGCACGAGGCGATGCGCTACGCGACGCTCGAGGGCGGAAAGCGCGTGCGGCCGCTGCTCGTGTTCGCCGCGGGCGAACTCGCGGGGGCCGAGGAGCGGCGCCTGGAGATCGCCGCCGCCGCGGTCGAGCTCGTCCATGTGTATTCGCTCGTACATGACGACCTGCCGTGCATGGACGACGACGTCCTGCGCCGGGGAAAGCCGACGGTACACGTCGAGTACGGCGAGGCGACCGCGCTGCTTGCCGGCGATGCGCTGCAGTCGCTCGCCTTCCAGGTGCTCGCCGAGCACCGTCTCGCCGACGACCCGGCGACGCAGCTCGACATGGTGCGCACGCTCGCGCTCGCGGCTGGCTCGCGCGGCATGGCGGGCGGCCAGGCGGTGGACCTCGAATCGACGGGCAAGCGCCTCGATCTGCCCGAGCTCGAATTCATGCACATCCGGAAGACCGGCGCGCTCATCCGCGCCGCGGTCGTGCTGGGAGCGGCGTGCGGGGCGCCGCTCGCCGAAGCCGAGCGCGCGCGCCTCGACCGCTACGCCAAGTGCATCGGCCTCGCGTTCCAGGTGGTGGACGACGTGCTCGACGCCGCGGCGAGCACCGCGACCCTCGGCAAGACCGCCGGCAAGGATTCGAAGCAGGGTAAGCCCACCTACGTGCAAGCGATGGGGGTGGCGCGCGCGCGCGAGTTCGCCGAGGAGCTGCGCCGCGATGCGCAGGCAGCGCTCGCGGGTCTCGGCGGCCGGGCGCGGCGGCTCGCGCAGCTCGCCGATTTCATCGTGCTGCGGGAATTCTGACGGTGGCTGCGGCCGAGGGCGCCGCGTCGGTGCCCGGGGACTACAATCGGGCCATGTACGATCTGCTCGAGACGGTGAACGACCCGGCGGACCTCAGGCGTCTCGATCGCCGGCAACTCCGCCAGCTCGCCGACGAGCTGCGCGCGTTCGTGCTGGAATCGGTGTCGAAGACGGGCGGGCATCTTTCGTCCAACCTCGGCACGGTCGAGCTCACGATCGCGCTGCATTACGTGTTCGACACGCCCGAGGACCGCATCGTGTGGGACGTCGGGCACCAGACCTATCCCCACAAGATCCTCACCGGCCGGCGCGCGAGGATGGCGACGTTGCGGCAACTGGGGGGCATCTCCGGGTTTCCGCGCCGCAGCGAATCGCCCTACGACACCTTCGGCACCGCGCATTCCTCGACCTCGATCTCGGCGGCGCTCGGCATGGCGGTCGCGGCGAAGCTGAAGGGCGAACGGCGCCGCTGCATCGCGGTGATCGGCGACGGCGCGATGACCGCCGGCATGGCCTACGAGGCGATGAACAACGCCGGCGCGATGGACGTCGATCTGCTCGTGATCCTGAACGACAACGAGATGTCGATCTCGCCCCCGGTCGGCGCGCTCACCAACTACCTCGCGCGGCTGCTGTCGGGCCGCATGTACACGAGCGCAAAGCGCGCGAGCGAGCATCTGCTGAAGCGCGTGCCGGGGATGCTGGAGCTTGCGCGCCGCGCCGAGGAGCACATGAAGGGGATGGTGACGCCGGGCACGCTCTTCGAGGAACTCGGCTTCAACTACATCGGCCCGATCGACGGCCACGATTTGGACGCGCTGATTCCCACGCTCGCCAACATCCGCAAGCTCCCGGGGCGGCAGTTCCTGCACGTGGTGACCCGCAAGGGCCACGGCTACAAGCTCGCCGAGGAAGACCCGATCGCGTATCACGGACCGAGCCGCTTCGATCCGGCGGTCGGCCTGCGGCAGGCGCCGGCCGGCCGGCCGACCTACAGCCAGGTGTTCGGCGACTGGCTGTGCGACATGGCGCGGCTCGATTCGCGCCTCGTCGCGATCACGCCGGCGATGCGCGAAGGCTCGGGGATGGTGCGCTTTTCGGAGGAATTCCCCGACCGCTACTTCGACGTCGCGATCGCCGAGCAGCACGCGGTTACCTTCGCCGCCGGCCTGGCCTGCGAGGGTCTGAAACCCGTGGTCGCGATCTATTCGACGTTCCTGCAGCGCGGCTACGACCAGCTGATCCACGATGTCGCGATCCAGAACCTGCCGGTGCTGTTCGCGCTAGACCGCGCGGGGCTGGTGGGCGGCGACGGGCAGACGCACAACGGCACCTTCGACTTCGCGTATCTGCGCACCGTCCCCAATCTCGTGGTGATGGCGCCGGCCGACGAAAACGAATGTCGCCGGATGCTCTACACGGGGTTTTCGCTCGACGGGCCGGCGGCGGTGCGCTATCCGCGCGGCACCGGCCCCGGCGTGCCGATCGAGCCGGAGATGCGCGCGCTCGCGATCGGCAAGGGCGAGATCCGGCGCCGCGGCGCGGGCGTCGCGATCCTCGCCTTCGGTTCGATGCTGAAGCCCGCGCTCGAGGCGGCCGAAAGCCTCGGCGCGACAGTGGCGAACATGCGGTTCGTGAAGCCGCTCGACACCGATCTCGTCGCCGAGCTCGCGCGCACGCATGAGCTGCTCGTCACGGTCGAGGAACACCAGGTGATGGGCGGCGCGGGCAGCGCGGTGTGCGAAGCGCTCGCCGCGCTCGGCATCGAAAAGCGCGTGTTGCTCCTCGGGCTGCCGGATCGCTTCATCGAGCACGGCGACCCGGCGAAACTGCTCGCGTCGGTCGGACTCGACGCGCACGGCATCGCCGCCGCGGTCCGCGCCGCGGTCGCACGCCCGAAACATCCGAAAGATATAATGGCCGCATGAAGGCAAAAGACCTGCACAGCATCCCGGATGTTCAGTCGAGCCGCGATTCGCGGCGCATCGCGATAGACCAGGTCGGCATCAAGGCCATCCGGCATCCGGTGCGCATCATGGAGCGCGCCGGCGGCGTGCAGCACACGGTGGCGACGTTCAACATGTACGTCGGACTGCCGCATCACTTCAAGGGCACGCACATGTCGCGCTTCGTCGAGATCCTCGCGGCGCAGGAGCGCGAGCTGACGGTCGACAGCTTCAAGGCGATGCTCGCGCAGATGGTCGAGCGGCTGGAGGCCGAGGAAGGCCGCATCGAGATGACGTTTCCGTACTTCATCGAGAAATCGGCGCCGGTCACCGGCGTGAAAAGCCTGATGGACTACGAGGTGACGTTCATCGGCGAGATCCGCGGCGGGCGCCAGAGCTTCGCGATGAAGGTGCTCGTGCCGGTGACCAGCCTCTGCCCGTGCTCGAAGAAGATTTCCGATCGCGGCGCGCACAACCAGCGCTCGCACGTCACCGTCACCGCGAGAACGAGCGATTTCGTCTGGATCGAGGAGATCGTGGATCTCGTCGAGAAGCAGGCCTCGAGCGAGCTCTACGGCCTGCTCAAGCGACCGGACGAGAAGTACGTCACCGAGCGCGCCTACGACAACCCCAAGTTCGTCGAGGACATGGTGCGCGACGTGGCGATGGTGCTCAACCTCGACGAGCGAATCAACGCCTACGTGGTCGAGTCGGAGAACTTCGAGTCGATCCACAACCATTCGGCGTACGCGCGCATCGAACGCGACAAGAGCGCTCGCTAGCGTCGCGGCGGCGCTGGTGCTCGCGGGCGGCGCCGAGGCGCAGGACTGGCGCACGCTGCGCGAGCGCATGCTCGCCGAGATCGACGCGACCTACGCCGAGACGCGCGCCGAGACGGGCCTTGCGGCGATGTCGCCGCGGGTGCGCGCGGCGATGGCGAAGGTCGAGCGCCACCGCTTCGTCGGGCCGGCCGAGCGGCCGCTCGCCTACCGCAACCAT
Organism: Burkholderiales bacterium; assembly: GCA_026416295.1. Taxonomy (GTDB): domain Bacteria; phylum Pseudomonadota; class Gammaproteobacteria; order Burkholderiales; family SG8-39; genus RBG-16-66-20. Next base: position 35,218 of record JAOAFL010000116.1, read on the forward strand.
CCCCTGCCGATCGGGCACGGGCAGACCATTTCGCAGCCTTACATCGTCGCCCTCTCGACCGACCTCGTCGCCCCGGAGCCGCACCACGTGGTGCTCGAGGTCGGCACCGGCTCGGGTTATCAGGCGGCGGTGCTCGCCGAAATCGTGAAGCGCGTCTACACGATCGAGCTGCTCGAGCCGCTTGCGCGGCAGGCGGCGGCGCGCCTTGCCGAACTCGGCTACGGGAACGTCGAGGTGCGCGTGGGCGACGGCTACGCCGGCTGGCCGGAAAAAGCCCCGTTCGATGCGATCGTCGTCACCGCCGCCGCGCCCGCGATTCCGCAGGCGCTGGTCGAGCAGTTGAAGCCCGGCGGCCGGATGGTGATCCCGGTGGGCGGTGCGGGCGACATCCAGCGGCTCGTTCTGCTCGCCAAGGCCGCCGACGGCACCGTCACCCGCCGCAACGTGCTTCCGGTGCGTTTCGTACCGCTCGTGCCGGGGAAGTAGCTGCGCGCGACGGCGCTGCTACGCGACGCTCGCGCTCGCTAGAACCGCCGCGTGAGCGTGAGCGTCTCGCCCTCGCGCTTCATCTCGACGCGGTTCAAAAAGCTCATGCCGAGGAGCGCGACCGGCAGGCCCTGTTCGATCACGATCGCGTCCACCTCGCGCAATTCGATTCCGCCGACGCGCACGCGCTCGAGCCGCACGAGGTAGACCGGCGCCGGGCCGGCGGCCGTCTGGGTGATGCCCGGCCGGCCCTTGCGGTAGTCGATACCGAGGCGCCGGGCCTCGGCGGCCGGCAGCGCGACCGCGGTCGCGCCGGTATCGACGAGAAAGCGCACCGCGCCGCCGTTCACCTGACCGTCGGCGACGAAGTGTCCCCCCGGGCCGGCGGTGAGGACCGCGACCTCGCGCGCGCCCGCAGTGGGCGCCGCGCTGTAGGTCTGGCCGCGCACGAGCACGCGCCGCCTGCCGTCGATCTCGACGGTTGCGCGGTCGCGCTCGACGGCGAGGAGCGTCGCCGGGCCGATTTTCTGTCCCACCTTCACGGTGCGCGGCTCGCCGCCCTCCAGGACGAAGATCGCCGCCTTGTCGCCGAAGGTGCCGACGAGCGTGAGGTCGAGCGCCGCCGCAGGCGCCGCGACGAGCGAGACGGCGAGCGCCGCGAGCAGCCGCAGCGCACTACAATGCGCGGACATGAAACCGGTCGCGATCTTCCGTCACGTGCGCTCCGAAGGCCCCGGCTATTTTGCCACCGCGCTGGAAGCGCGCGGCATTCCGGCGACCGTCGTCGCGATCGACGAGGGCGCGAAGGTTCCGAAGGATGCGCGCGCGTTCTCGGGCCTCGTCTTCATGGGCGGGCCGATGAGCGTGAACGACGATCTGCCGTGGATCGCGCCTGCGCTCGAACTCATTCGCGACGCGGTGCGCAAGGACGTGCCGGTGCTCGGGCACTGCCTCGGCGGGCAGCTGATGGCGAAGGCGCTCGGCGGCGAGGTGTCCCGCAACCGGGTGAAGGAGATCGGCTGGGGCGAGGTCGAGGTGTGCGACAACGCGGTCGCGCGCGAATGGTTCGGCGAGCTGCAACGTTTCGAGGCATTTCACTGGCACGGGGAAACGTTCACGATCCCGTTCGGCGGAACGCGCGTGCTCACCAACGCGCACTGCGCGAATCAGGCGTTCGCGCTCGGCAAGCATTTCGCGTTGCAGTGCCACGTCGAGATGACCGAGGAGCTCGTGCGCGCGTGGGTGCGCGGCGGCGCGGCCGAGATCCGCAGGAGTGCCGCGAGTCCCGCCGTCCAGAGCCCGCAGGAGATCGAGCGGCGGCTTGCGCAGCGGGTCGAAGCGCTCCACAAGGTCGCCGACCGGATCTATGGTCGCTGGTTCGAGGGGCTGGCGAAGTAGTCAGCGGTTGAGCCGCACGAGCTCGTCGATCCAGCGCCCGGTCGCGGCGCCGATCCACTCGAGGTCCTCCGCGCCGTCGAAGCGCGTGAACACGATCGCCTGCAACAGCTTTCCGCGCGCAAGCAGAAACGTGACCGTCTCCAGCACGTAGAACGTGCGGCTCGGCGCGAGGAACCCGCGCCCTTCGATCACGACGCGCGTGCCCTGCAGGACGGTGACGACGTTCGGCTCGCGCCGCAGCTCGGCAAGAAGCAGCGGCCGGCGCTCGGGCTGGGCGTCGAGCTTTGCGCGCAGATCGCCCGCACCGGCCGCGCGGCCGAGCGCCTGCAGCGCTTCGGCGACCAGGACGCCGAACTGCGCCTCGCCGACGCGCTCGCGTTCGAGCGCGCGCGGGGTCGCCGCGAGCGCGTAGCGGCGCAGCGCCATCGGCTCGCCCGCCATGAACCGGCGCAAGTCGACCTCCGGGACCGCATAGAGCAGCACGCGGTAGGAGGGCGGCGTCGCCGATTCCGCGAGGTCCTGGAGTTTCGGCGAGCCGAGAAAACCGGTATCGGAGAATCCGGCCGGCGCATCGAGCGCGATGCGCTCGACGCCGACCTGCACCGCGAACGGCGCCGCGGCCGCAGCGGAAGCGAACGCAAGGGACAGCGCGGCGAGAGCGGCGAGCGCGGCCACGGCCGCGATTCTAGCGTTCGCGATCGCGTATCATCGCGCCTTTCGGAGCGCGGGACGTTGGCGAAGATCCTGGACACGCTCCCCCGGGGCGAGCGCATCGGCATCGCGTTCTCCGGGGGGCTCGACACGAGCGCCGCGGTGCACTGGATGCGCACGAACGGCGCGATCCCCTACGCCTATACGGCGGACCTCGGCCAGCCGGACGAGCCCGACTGCGCCGACATTGCGCGCCGGGCGCTCGCCTGCGGTGCGGAAAAGGCGCGCCTCGTCGATTGCCGGCCGCAGCTCGTCGCCGAGGGTATCGCCGCGATCCAGTGCGGGGCGTTCCACATCTCGACCGCCGGGGCGACCTACTTCAACACGACGCCCCTCGGGCGCGCGGTGACCGGCACGATGCTCGTTGCGGCGATGCGCGAGGACGGCGTCGACATCTGGTCCGACGGCAGCACCTACAAGGGCAACGACATCGAGCGTTTCTACCGCTACGGGCTGCTCGCCAATCCCGCCTTGCGCATCTACAAGCCCTGGCTCGATCGGCGCTTCATCGAGGCGCTCGGCGGCCGGCGCGAGATGTCCGAGTACCTCGCGCGCGCCGGGATCGCGTACCGCATGAGCGCGGAAAAGGCGTACTCGACCGACGCGAACATGCTCGGCGCGACCCACGAGGCAAAAGACCTCGAATTCCTCGACCGCGGCCTGTGGATCGTCGAGCCGATCATGGGGGTCGCGTTCTGGCGCGAAGAGGTCGAAGTGCGCGCCGAGCGCGTCGCGGTGCGTTTCGAGGAAGGCGTGCCCGTCGCGCTGAACGGCCGGGAATTCCCGGATGCGGTCGCGCTGATGGCGGAGGCGAACGCGATCGGCGGCCGCCACGGACTCGGGATGTCGGACCAGATCGAGAACCGCGTGATCGAGGCGAAGAGCCGCGGCATCTACGAGGCGCCGGGGATGGCGCTCCTTCACATCGCCTACGAGCGTCTCGTCACCGCGATCCACAACGAGGACACGATCGATCAGTACCGGGCGAACGGCCGACGCCTCGGGCGGCTGCTCTACGCCGGGCGCTGGTTCGATCCGCAGGCGCTGATGCTGCGCGAAGCGGCGCAACGCTGGGTCGCGAAGGCGGTGACCGGGGAGGTGACGCTGGAACTGCGGCGCGGCAACGACTGGACGATCCTCGACACGACCGGGCCCAACCTCACCTACCACCCCGAGCGGTTGACGATGGAGAAGGGCGAGGCGTTCTTTACGCCCGCCGACCGCATCGGGCAGCTCGCGATGCGCAACCTCGACATCGCCGACAGCCGCGAAAAGCTTCGCCTCTACGCCAGGGCCGGCCTGCTCGGGGGCGGCGGCGAGGTCGGCGGGCTTGCGCTACCCCGGCTCGGCGACCTCGGCGAGCCCTGAACCCTTTCGCAAAGGATACCCGTGACGAATACCGGACGACGGCGGGCGCTTGTGCGCATCGCTTGGGGCGCCGCCGCGCTGGCGGGGATTTTCGTGGCCGGCGTCGCCGCGCTGATCGGCGTGAACGCGATGGACGTCGAGCTGTCGGCCGAGGCGCGTGCGCTGCTCGAGCCACCGGTCGCTCGGGCGAGCGACGAGCGTAACGGCTATCTGCATTTCCTCGGCCTGCATGCGCCTGCGGGCGCGAGCACTTACGCCCATGGCCTTCGCGTGCTCGAGGCGCTGCGAGCGTCCGAGGCGCCGACGCCGGCCGAAACCGGCGAGGCCAAGGCGCTCACCGAGTTTCCGCGGATCGTCGGCGCGCAGGCGACATGCTGCCGGGTCGAAAGCGGGACATGTCTCGGTGCGCCGGCCGAGGCGACCCGGGACACCCTCGGGAAATACGGTCCGTTTCTCGAGCGCGCGCGGCAGATGCGCGATGCGCCCGACTACCTCGAGCTGTACGCGCCGGCGGCGTTTCATGCGCGAGTTGCGCCTTACCACGCGCTCCTCGATGCCCAGTGCCTGACGCACGCGGCGATCGCGCTCGCCGCGGGCTCAGCGGGCCTTGGGCGCGCGCTCGACGAACTCGAAGCCGAGATGGCGTTTCACCGCCGCGCGCTGGCGGGAAGCCGCACGCGGGTCGGAAAAATCTTCGCCGCCGAACTGCTTGCGCGCGATGCGCTGCTCCTTTCGGAGTTGCTGCGCGCAGGGCGCGAGACCGCGGCTGCGGAGCGCGAGCGGATCGCGAGGCTGCTCGAGCCGCTGTCGGCCGAGGAAGCCGACATGCGCGCGGCGCTCGCGTCGGAGTACCGGCTCGGGCTGCGGCTGGTGATGACGCTCGGGAAGGAGCAGACGCTCGCGCATCATTTCCCGGTTTCTCGCTGGTACGAGGGCGTGCTTTTCCTGCGGCGCCACGAAACCGCGAACGCCATCGCGGCGCAGTTCCGGCTCGACGAGGCCCTTTCGCGCGTTCCGCTTGCCGGCTTCGAGGCGGCGGCGCGCGAACGCGCGCGGCAACAGCCGCCCGCATACGCCGAGGGCGAGTTTCCGGGGTGGGTCAATCCGGCCGGGAAGATCCTCGCGGGGGCGGCCGGCGCAGGCAACGCGGACAGCCTGCGACGGATGAACGACGTGCGGGCTTTGCTCGCGATGGTCGCCGCGCAGGCGGCGCTCTACAGCGCCGGGGCGCGCACGCCGGAGGCGGTGAGGGCGGCGCTCGCAGGGGGCGTCGGCCGCGCGCATCCGGATCCCTACACCGAAAAGCCGTTCGCGTACGACGAGGCGGCGAACGCGCTCACGTTCGCGCCTCAGGCGAAAGAGGCGCGCTGGCAGACGCGGCTGCGCGAGCGCTTCGCCGGACGCGTCGGCGTGACGCTGTAGGCGGTCAGGCGCGCTTGCGCGAACGGCCGATCCGCCCGAGCAGCAGGAACTCCATCAGCGCCTTCTGCGTGTGCAGCCGGTTCTCGGCCTCGTCCCAGACCACCGACTGCGGCCCGTCGATCACCTCGGCGGCGACTTCCTCGCCGCGGTGCGCCGGCAGGCAGTGCATGAAGAGCGCGTCCTTGCGCGCGGCGCGCATGAGCTCCGCATCCACCTGCCAGTCTTCGAACGCGCGCCGGCGCTCGGCGTCCTCCGACTCGAACCCCATCGAGGTCCAGACGTCGGTGGTGACGAGGTGCGCGCCCTTGCCGCCTCCCTCGGGTCGGCGAACTGCTCGAAGTGCGTGCCGGCGACCCCGGCGCGCTCGGGCTCCACCTCGTAGCCGGGCGGCGTCGAGACGTTCACCTTGAAGTCGAGCACCTCGGCCGCCTGCAGCCAGGTGTTGCACACGTTGTTCGAATCGCCGATCCAGGCGACGGTCTTTCCGCGGATCGGGCCGCGGTGCTCGAGGAAGGTGTAGATGTCGGCGAGGATCTGGCAGGGGTGGTACTCGTTCGTGAGCCCGTTGATTACCGGCACGCGCGAGTGCGCAGCGAACCGCTCGACCGTTTCCTGCTCGAAGGTGCGGATCATGACGAGGTCGCACATTCGCGAGATCACCTGCGCGGCGTCCTCGACCGCCTCGCCGCGGCCGAGCTGCGAGTCGCGCGTCGAAAGATAGATCGCCGCGCCCCCGAGCTGGTGCATCCCGGCCTCGAACGACAGGCGCGTCCTCGTCGAGGGCTTTTCGAAGATCATCGCGAGCGTGCGGTCGACGAGCGGCCAGTAGCGCTTGTAGCGCTTGAAGCGCGCCTTGATCCAGCGCGTGCGCGCAAACAGATACTCGTACTCCGCGCGCGTGAAGTCCTTGAACTGGAGATAGTGGCGGAGCCTCGCGCGCGGCGCGGCCATCGGGCGCCTAGCGCGCGACCGCCGCGCGCGGCTCGGCGGCGCCGAGGAACGCGCGCACGAGGGGAACGAGCCGCTCGACCACCTCGCGTCCTTCGGCCTCGGTCATGACGAGCGGCGGCAGCAGCCGGATCACGCGCTCGGCGGTGACGTTGATGACGAGGCCCGCTTGGAGCGCCATCCCCACGAGGTCGCCGCAGGGGCGATCGAGCTCGACGCCGATCATCATGCCCATGCCGCGCACTTCGACCACGCCCGGCACGCCCGCGAGCGCCGCCGCAAGCCCCGCGCGGATCGCCTCGCCCACGCGCGCGGCGTTTTCGAGCAGGCCTTCGTCGCGGATCACGTCGAGCGTGGTGATGACGCCGGTCATCGCGAGCGGGTTCCCCCCGAAGGTCGAGCCGTGATTGCCCGGCTTGAAAAGGCCCTTCGCGCGGCCGCCGGCGACGCAGGCGCCGACCGGCACCCCGCCCGCCAGCCCCTTCGCGATCGGCACCACGTCGGGCGTGAAACCCGCGTGCTGGTACACGAACCACCGGCCGGTGCGCGCCACGCCGCACTGCACCTCGTCGGACATGAACAGCCACTCGTTCGCGTCGCAGATCTCCTTCAGACCCCGCAGGTAGTCGAGGCGCGCGACGTTGATCCCGCCCTCGCCCTGGATCGGCTCGACGAACACCGCGACGACGTTTCGGTTTCGCGCCGCGACCTGCCGCACCGCCTCCAGATCGTTGAGCGGCACGCGCACGAACCCCTGCACGAGCGGCTCGAACCCCGCCTGCACCTTGCGGCTGCCCGAGGCCGACAGCGTCGCGAGCGACCGTCCGTGGAAGGCCTTTTCCATCACGACGATCGCCGGCTCTTCGACGCCGCGCTCATGACCGTACTTGCGCGCAAGTTTCAGCGCGCACTCGTTCGCCTCGAGCCCCGAGTTGCAGAAGAACACCTCCTCCAGCCCGGTGATCTCGGCGAGGCGCTCTGCCGCCGCCTCCTGAAGCGGCGACTCGAACAGGTTCGAGGTGTGGATGATGCGGCCGATCTGCTCGGTGAGCGCGCGCACGAGCCTCGGGTGCGCGTGCCCGAGCGTGTTCACCGCGATGCCGGCGAGCGCATCCAGATACTCGCGCCCTTCGGCGTCGTAGAGTCGGCAGCCCTGTCCGCGCACGAACGCCACCGGCTGGCGGGCGTAGGTGTTCATGACGTGGCTCATCGCAATCCTCGGACGTACGCAAACGAAAACGGCGGCTGGGGCCGCCGTCGGCGAATGTTAACAGAATCGGGGGCGAGGGCCGTCGGCGCCGCGTCAGTCGAGGCGCCGCAGGCTGCGTTCCTCGGCCGGGCGGAGCACGCGCACGCAGGGCGCGTAGCCGTCGTACGCGATGCCGTGCAGCTCGATCCGCTTCTGCGAGCGCAGCACGCCGCCCAGGTACTCGACGATCTCGCGCGTGATCGCCTGACCGGGCACGAGCAGCGGGATGCCGGGCGGATAGGGCACGATGCCGTCCGCGCACACCCGCCCGGCGAGCGCGCGGTTGACGCGCTCGCGCTCGTCGAACACCGGGACCAGTTCCCCGCCGCAGTAGTACGCGTCGCGCGGCAGGTAGCGCAGGCGCGTGAACGCCGGGATCTCGGGCGAGCGCACCGGGCGCCGCGGCGCGCGCCGCTCGCGCGCGATGCGCATCAGGGCGTCGTACAGGCGCGAGACCTTCGAGCGCGTGGTGCCGATCGTGAGCAAGAGCGTGATCGTGTTGAACGTGCTCTTTTCGATCTGGATGTTGTAGCGGTCGAACAGCTCGGCCTGCAGCTCGTCGACGGTGTAGCCGCAGCCGGAGATGTCCACGGTCACCTTGGTCGGGTCGAGGCGGATGCCGTCGGCGCGCACCTCCTCGGGCAGGAGGTCCGCGAGCGTCAGGCAGCGGAACGCGCCGGTCGAGTCGATCTGCGCGCGCAGCTCGCGCGCGAGCGCGAGCGTACGCGCGAGCAGCTTGTAGCCCTCCATCACCGCCTGCTTGCGCGCGACGTCGAGGCTCGCGATCAGCGCGTACTGCGGGCTGGTCGAGGTGTGCATGTTGAAGTTCTCGCGGAACAGGTGCTCGCGGAAGTCCGGATCGTTGACATGGATCATGGAGGCCTGCGAGAAGGCCGACAGCACCTTGTGCGTGGACTGCGTCGCGTAGTCGGCGCCGGCCTCGAGCGCCGTCGGGCGGAATTCCGGGTGAAAGCGCGCGAATCCGTACCACGCCTCGTCGACGATCACCTTGATGCCGCGCGCGTGCGCCGCGGCGACGATCGGCGCGAGGTCGTAGCGCAGGCCGTCGTAGGTGCACGAGGTGAGCACGAGTGCCTGCGCGTCCGGGTGGCGCCGGATCGCCGCGAGGATCGTCTTCTTCGGCACCGGCCCGTAGAGGCCATAGCGGCGGTTGAGCGCCGACTCGAGGTACACCGGGTGCGCGCCCGAGAGCACCACGCCGTGGTGCACGCTCTTGTGGCAGTTGCGGTCGAGCAGCAGCTTTTCGCCCGGCGCGAGCAGCGTCTGGAAGATGACCTTGTTCGCGCCCGAGGTGCCGTTGGTGGCGAAGAAGGTGCGCCGCGCGCCGAACGCCTTCGCCGCGAGGTTCTGCGCCTCGGCGATCACCCCGGTCGGGTTCATGAGCGAGTCGAGCATCGGCACCGACACCGACAGGTCGGCATCGAAGACGTGTTCGCCCATGAACTCGTAGAAGTCGTTCACCCAGGGACTGCCGCGCAGCGACTCGCCCGAGGCGTGTCCCGGCGTGTGCCACTGGTCCTTCGCCATCGAGACGTAGCTCTTCAGCTGGTCGTAGAACGGCGTGCGGGCCTTTTCGCGGATCTGCGCGTTCAGGATGCGGTAGATGCCGCGAAAATCGCGCTCCTCGCGGTAGAAATAGCCGTCGACCGCCTCGGCGAAGAGCGCATCGACCACGTCGTCCTCGGATTCCCTGGCGATCAGGATGTAGACGTCGAGCTCGGGGCGAAGGCGCGCGATGCGCTGCACGAGTTCCAGCGCCGACATCTGGAGCTTTTTCCCGGGGGCGCGGCCGTTCGCGCGCCGCGCCGCCCCCGCGGGCAGCGAGTAGAGCTTGTCGTCGACCAGCACTGCCTGCAGATCGCCGTCGGCCTCGATCGCGACGAGCGCCTCGCGCGCGGTCGCGACGCCGGTGAACGAGAGTCCGAGCGGATTGTCGAGCGCGCGCGCGGCGGCGTTCAGGCCCTTGACGAACTCGCGCAGCACGAGCGGCTCGTCGTCCACCACCAGCACGCGGCTGACCGGTTTCGCCATCGGCTATGATTTCGCATGCCCGAGACGCCGGCCGACGGCGGGCCTGCCGAGTTCGTGATCCGGGGCGTGACCCTGGACGGCAGGCCGTTTCGCCCGAGCGACTGGGCCGAGCGGCTGTGCGGGGTGATGGCGGCGTTCGGCAACGACCACCGCATGCAGTATTCGCCCTACGTGCACCCGGTGACCTCGGACGGCGTGCGCTGCGTCGTGGTCGACCTGCGGCTGCGCGAGATCGCGCCGATGGCGTTCCGGTTTCTGGTCAATTTCGCGCGCGACAACGAATTGCAGACGCGCGCGGGCCGCAGCGCCGAGCGCACCGAGCTCGCGCGGCTGCTGCGCGCCGGCGATACCGACTAGGCAAGCGCCTTGATCGCGTGCGCGAGGCGGCTCTTGTGGCGCGCGGCGGCGTTGCGGTGCAGGACGCCCTTCGCGGCGACGCGGTCAATCACCGCCTGCGAGGCGCGCAGCGCGGCGAGCGCCTGCGCCTTGTCGCCGGCGGCGATCGCTTTTTTCGCGCGCTTGATCGCGGTGCGCACCGCGGTGCGCAGACTCATGTTGCGCCGGCGGCGCGCCTCGGCCTGGCGCGCGCGCTTCTGCGCGGACTTGATGTTGGCCATGGTGAACCCGGTCGGAAAAACGGGGGCGGATTCTAGCACGCGGCGCGCGGCGGGAGGCGCCGGCTGAACCTGCTGCGCTCGCTCGCCGCGGTGTCGAGCCTGACGCTCGTTTCGCGCCTGCTCGGCTACGTGCGCGACTTCTGCATCGCGCGCGTCTTCGGGGCGGGCCTTGCGACCGACGCGTTCTTCGTCGCCTTCCGCATCCCGAACCTGTTGCGGCGGCTGTTCGGCGAGGGGGCGTTCTCCCAGGCGTTCGTGCCGGTGCTCGCCGAGGCGCGGGCGAGCCAGCCGGCCGAGGAGGTGCGCGCGCTCGCCGACTGCGTGGCGACCGTGCTGCTCGTCGCGCTGGTGGCGACCGCCGCGCTCGGCGTCGCCGCCGCGCCGGCGATCGTGTGGGTGTCGGCGCCGGGGTTCGCCGCCGAGCCGGAAAAGTTCGCGCTCACGGTGACGATGCTGCGCATCACCTTTCCCTACATCGTCTTCATTTCGCTCGTCGCCTTCGCCGCCGGGATCCTCAACACCTGGAGCCGGTTCGCGGTGCCGGCGGTGACGCCGGCGCTGCTCAACGTCTCGTTCATCGTCGCCGCGCTCGGCTTCGCGGATTCGTTCGATCCGCCGGTGCTCGCGCTCGCCTGGGCGGTGTTCGCCGGCGGCGTGGCGCAGCTCGCGGTGCAGATCCCGGCCCTTGCGCGCATCGGCATGCTGCCGCGCTGGCGGTTCGACCTCGCGCACGCCGGCATGCGCCGGGTGCTCGCGCTGATGGCGCCGGCGGTGTTCGGCGTCTCGGTGGCGCAGGTCTCGCTCCTCATCAACACGATCTTCGCCTCGTTTCTCGCGACCGGCAGCGTCTCGTGGCTGTACTACGCCGATCGGCTGATGGAGTTTCCCGCGGCGCTGCTCGGCGTCGCGCTCGGCACGATCCTGCTGCCGAGCCTTGCGCGCGCGCACGCGGGCGCCGACCGCGCCGAATACGGGCGGTTGCTCGACTGGGGGTTGCGGCTTGCGCTGCTGCTCGCCGCGCCGGCGGCCGCGGCGCTCGCGGTGCTCGCCCTACCGCTCGTCGCGACGCTCTTTCAGTACGGGCGCTTCGGCGAGGCGGACGCCTGGGCGACGCGCGAGGCGGTGATCGCCTACAGCGTCGGGCTGGTCGGCATGATCCTCGTCAAGGTGCTCGCGCCGGGGTTCTACGCGCAGCAGAACGTCGCGACGCCGGTGCGCATCGGTCTGGTGACGCTCGCGGCGACGCAGGCGATGAACGCCGCGTTCATCGTGCCGCTCAAGCACGCGGGGCTCGCGCTCGCGATCGGTCTGGGGGCGTGCCTGAACGCCGCGCTCCTCTATCGCGGTCTGCGGCGCGCCGGCGCGTACGCGCCGCAGCCGGGCTGGGGCGCGTTCGCGCTGAAGACTGCGGCAGCGACCGCGGCGATGTCGGCGGCGCTGTGGTTCGCGGCGGGCGAGGGCGCCTGGTGGCTCGCCGCCGGCGCCGCTGCGCGAGTCGCGCGCCTTGCGGCGCTCGTCGCACTCGGCGTCCTCGTCTACGGCGCCTGTCTCGCCGCGCTCGGGTTTCGCCTGCGCGACTTTTCCCGTCGCGCTGCGGCGTAGGACCGCGCCGCGCTCAAGTCTCGCCGCGCGCCGGCGACTCGGCGGCGCGCGCGCGCAGCGCCCGGGCGTGCGCTTCGACCTCGCGCTGCAGGTGCGGCTTGTAACCGAGCGTGAAAAACGCTTCGGCGACGAGAAAGATCGGCGCGACGAAGATCTGGAACAGGTTGTCGACCAGCGCCGGCCGGCGCCCCTCGAACGCGTGGCCGACGAGCTGCAGGATCCAGCCGCCGACGAAGAGCGCGAGGAACCAGGCAAGGCCCGTCGCGAGCGGCGCCTGCGCGAGCGGCTCGGTCGCGACAAGCAGCAGCGCGAAGACGGCGCACATCGCAAGGCCGAGCGGCACGTCGAGCACGAGGTAATAGGCGACGAGGATCGCAGCGACCGCGACCGCACCGCTCACGCTGACGCCGGCGAGCTCCCAGCGCAGCCAGCCGAGCGGGATCATGAGCGAGGCGACGATCGTCGGCACGCCGACGAAGTGCGTCGCCTTGTTGCGGCGGTCCTGGTGGTAGGCGGCGTAAAACCCCATCTGTTCGGCGAGCGTTTTCACCGGCGGCGCCTCGCGCTTTCACACTATAATTCAGCATTTTACTGCGCAGATGATCGTCACGCACGGATACCCGCCGCGATCGGCCGCGCGCCTGGCGATCACCGTCGGCAACTTCGACGGCGTGCATCTCGGGCACCGCGCGATGCTCGCGCACGTGGCGGCCGAGGCGCGCCGCCGGGGGCTCGGCGCCTGCGCGGTGACCTTCGAGCCGCATCCGCGCGAGTTCTTCGCACCGGCGTCGGCGCCCGCGCGCCTGACGCGGCTCCGCGAGAAACTCGAGCTGATCGCCGCCACCGGCATCGAGCGCGTGCACGTGCTGCGGTTCGACGCGCGGCTCGCCGCGCTCGATCCCGAGCGGTTCGTCGGCGAGCTGCTCGTCGAGCGCCTCGGGCTCGCGTATCTGCTCGTCGGGCGCGACTTTCGCTACGGCGCGCGGCGCGCGGGCGATTTTGCGCAGCTTGCGGCGCTCGCGCCGCGCATGGGGTTCGAGGTGGCCGCGATGCCGGACGTCTGCGACGAGGCAGCGCCCGGCTGCCCGCGCGTGTCGAGTTCCGCGGTGCGCGCGGCGCTCGCCGACGGCGACCTCGAGCGCGCCGCGCGGCTGCTCGGCCGGCGCTATTCGATGAGCGGGCGCGTCGCGCACGGCGAAAAGCTCGGTCGCACGATCGGTTTCCCGACCGCGAACATCGTGCTGCGGCGCAAGCCGCCGCTCGCCGGCATCTACGTCGTCGAGGCGGAGCTGGAGGAGACGCGCCAGGTGCTGCGCGGGGTGGCGAGCGTCGGCCGGCGGCCGACGGTCAAGGCCGATGCCGCGCCGCTCCTCGAAGTGCATCTTTTCGATTTCGCCGGCGCGATCTACGGTCGGCACCTGCGCGTCACCTTCCTCGCCAAGCTGCGCGACGAGGAAAAGTTCGCCGGGCTCGCCGCGCTGCGCGCGGCGATCGCGCAGGACGCGGCACGCGCAAGGGAGTGGTTCGCACGACATGGCTGACTACAGGGGTACGCTCAATCTTCCGGACACGCCGTTTCCGATGCGCGGCGACCTCGCCAGGCGCGAGCCCGGCTGGGTGAAGGCGTGGCAGGAACGCGGCGTCTACCGCCGCATCCGCGCCGCCGCGCGCGGGCGGCCGCGGTTCGTGCTGCACGACGGGCCGCCGTACGCGAACGGCGACATCCATATCGGCACCGCGGTCAACAAGATCCTGAAGGACATCATCGTCAAGTCGAAGACGCTCGCCGGCTTCGATGCGCCGTACGTGCCGGGCTGGGACTGTCACGGCATGCCGATCGAGGTGCAGATCGAGAAAGCCCACGGCAAGAACCTCTCGCCCGAAGAGACCCAGCGGCTTTGCCGGGCGTTCGCCGCCGAGCAGGTCGAGCGGCAGAAGCGCGACTTCATGCGCCTCGGCGTGCTCGGCGACTGGGACAACCCGTATCTCACGATGGCGTTCCGCAACGAGGCCGACGAGATCCGGCTGCTCGGCCGGCTGCTCGCCAAGGGCTACCTCTACCGGGGCCTGAAGCCCGTCAACTGGTGCTTCGATTGCGGCTCGGCACTCGCCGAGGCGGAGGTCGAATACGAGGACCGCGTCGACCCGGCGATCGACGTCGCGTTCCCCGCGGACCCCGAGGATGCGCCGAGGATCCTCGCGGCGTTCGGCGCGAAGGAAGCGGCCGCGCCGCTCTTTGCCGTGATCTGGACGACGACGCCGTGGACGATTCCGGCCAATCAGGCGCTCAACGTTCACCCGACGTACACGTACGAGCTGGTCTCGACCGACAAGGGCCTGCTCGTGCTTGCGGCCGAGCTGCGCGAGGCGTGCCTTGCGCGCTACCGGCTCGCGGGCCGCGTGCTCGGCGCCTGTAAGGGCGCAGCGCTCGAGCGGCTGCGGTTTCGCCATCCGCTCTACGATCGCCCCTCGCCGGTGTATCTCGGCGACTACGTGACGCTCGAGGCCGGCACCGGGGTGGTGCACTCGGCGCCCGCCTACGGGGTGGAGGACTTCGAATCCTGCCGCCGCTACGGCATGCGCGACGAGGAGATCCTCAACCCGGTCGAGGCCGACGGACGCTTCGCGTCCGGGCTCGCGCTCTTCGGCGGCCTGTCGATCTGGGAGGCGAACCCGCGCATCGTCGAGGAGCTGTCGCGCCGCGGCCGGTTGCTCGCCGAGGAGAAATTCGTGCACAGCTACATGCACTGCTGGCGGCACAAGACGCCGGTGATCCTGCGCGCGACCACGCAATGGTTCGCAGCGATGGACGAACCGCCCGGGTTTCGGGGCGCGAAGCCGTCCGAGACGTTGCGCGCGACCGCGCTGCGCGGGGTCGAGGCGACGCAGTTCTTCCCGCCGTGGGGCAAATCGCGCCTGAAAGGCATGATCGAGGCGCGCCCCGACTGGACGCTCTCGCGCCAGCGCCAGTGGGGCGTGCCGATCCCGTTCTTCGTCCATCGCGAAACCGGCGAGCTGCACCCGCGCACGCTGGAGCTGCTGGAGGAGGTCGCGCGGCGCGTCGAGCGTCAGGGCATCGAAGCCTGGCAGGCGCTCGACCCGGCGGAGCTTCTCGGGCCCGAGGCCGCGCTGTACGAAAAAAGCCGCGACACGCTCGACGTCTGGTTCGATTCCGGCGCGACGCACTACACGGTGCTGCGCGGCTCGCACCCGGCCGAGACCGGCTTTCCGGCGGACCTCTATCTCGAAGGCTCGGACCAGCACCGCGGCTGGTTCCATTCGTCGCTTCTCGTGTCCTCGATGCTCGACGGCGTGCCGCCGTACCGGGCGCTGCTCACGCACGGCTTCGTCGTCGACGGCGAGGGGCGCAAGATGTCCAAGTCGAAGGGCAACGTGATCGCGCCGCAGGAGGTGGCGGGCACGCTCGGCGCCGAGATCCTGCGCCTGTGGGTCGCGGCGACCGACTATTCGGGCGAGCTCTCGATCTCGAAGGAGATCCTCGACCGTGTGGTCGAGTCCTACCGGCGCATCCGCAACACGCTGCGGTTTCTTCTCGCCAATACCTCGGATTTCGACGCCGCGCGCGACGCGGTGGCGATCGCCGACATGGTCGAGATCGACCGTTACGCGCTCGCGCTCGCCGAGCGATTTCAGGCCGCGTGCGTGCGCGACTACGAGCGCTACGCGTTTCATCTCGTCGCGCAGCGGCTGCAGGGCTTCTGCGCCGAGGACCTCGGCGCGTTCTACCTCGACATCCTCAAGGACCGGCTCTACACCTGTCCGGCGGCTTCGCGCGCGCGCCGCTCGGCGCAGACGGCGCTGTGGCACATCGCGCAGAGCCTCCTGCGGCTGATGGCGCCGATCCTCAGCTTCACCGCCGAGGAGGCGTGGCAGGTCCTCACGCGCCAGTCGGAATCGAGCATTTTCGAGGAGCTGTGGCACCGGCTGCCCGCGCACGGTCTCGACGAGCGGGTGCTCGCGGCCTGGGACACCGTGCGCCGGTTCCGCGAATCGGTCACCAAGGCGCTGGAGGAAAAGCGCGCGGCGAAGCAGATCGGCTCCTCGCTCGCCGCCGAGCTCGACATCCGCGTGGACGGCGAGACCTACGAGGCGCTCGCGCGCCTGGGCGAGGACCTGCGCTTCGTGCTGCTCACCTCGGGGGCGCGCGTACACCGCGGCGAGGGCGCAGCACCCGCGATCGCGGTAACGCCGAGCCCGCACGCGAAGTGCCGCCGCTGCTGGCATTACCGGGCCGACGTCGACGGCGTCGGGCTGTGCGGGCGTTGCCGCACGAACCTCGCCGGCGCGGGCGAGGTACGCCGCTATGCCTAGCGCGCCCGCCGCGCGGCTGCGCCGCGCGGCGACGTGGTTTGCGCTCGCCGCGCTCGTGGTCGCGCTCGACCGCGCGAGCAAACTTGCGGTGCTCGCGGCGCTCGAGCCCGGCGAAAGCGTCGCGGTGACCGGCTTCTTCAACCTGGTGCTGGTGTTCAACAAGGGCGCGGCGTTCAGCCTGCTCGCCGGCGCCCCGGGCTGGCAGAACGGGCTGTTCGCCGCGATCGCCGCAGTGGTCGCGGCGGTGATCTCGGTGTTGCTCGTGCGCCACGCCGAGCAGCGGCTTTTCAGTGCGGCGCTCGCGCTGATCCTCGGCGGCGCACTCGGCAACCTCTGGGATCGCCTCGCCTACGGGCACGTGGTCGATTTCCTCGACTTTCACGCTGCGGGCTGGCACTGGCCGGCGTTCAACGCGGCGGATTCCGCGATCACCGCGGGCGCCGGGGCGCTCGTCGTCGACGGGCTGCTGCCTCGCGCACGCGCCGGCGGGCACGGCGCGTAGGCGGGCATAATCGCGGCGATGGAAGTCCTCCTTGCCAGTCCGCGAGGCTTCTGCGCCGGCGTCGAACGCGCGATCGAGATCGTCGAGCGCGCGCTCGCGCTCTGCGGCCGCCCGATCTACGTGCGCCACGAGATCGTCCACAACCGCACCGTGGTCGAACGGCTGCGTGCGCAAGGGGCGGTGTTCGTCGAGGAGCTGGACGAGGTCCCGCCGGGGGCGACGGTGGTGTTCTCGGCGCACGGCGTCTCGAAGGCGGTGCGCGCCGAGGCCGAGCGCCGGGGTCTGCGCGTCTTCGACGCGACGTGTCCTCTGGTCACCAAGGTACACGTGGAGGTCGCGAAGATGCTCGCCGCCGGCTACGAGGTCGTCATGATCGGCCATCGCGGCCATCCCGAGGCCGAGGGGACCGTCGGGCAGGCGGACGCCGGGATCACCCTGATCGAGACGGCAGAGGAAGTCGAGCGCCTCCGCCCGCGCGATCCGGCGAGGCTCGCCTACGTCACGCAGACGACGCTCTCGGTGGACGATGCGGCGCGCATCGTCGCGGCGTTGAAGGCGCGGTTTCCGGACATCCGCGGCCCCAAGCGCGACGACATCTGCTACGCGACGCAGAACCGGCAGGACGCGGTGAAGACGATGGCGCCGCGCTGCGACGTGGTAATCGTCGTCGGCTCGCCGAACAGCTCCAACTCCAACCGGCTGCGCGAGGTCGCCGAGCAGGCGGGCGCGCGCGCCTACCTGGTGGAGAGCGCAGCCGACCTGCGCCCCGAGTGGCTCGCCGGGGCGCGTTGCGTCGGGGTCACCGCAGGGGCGTCGGCCCCCGAGGTGCTCGTCGAGGCGCTGCTCGGGCGGTTGAAGGCGCTCGGTGCGAGCGAGGTGCGCACGCTGCCCGGCGTCGTCGAGCGGGTGGTGTTCACGCTGCCGCGCGAGCTGGCGGCCTCGCCCGCGCGCGAGTCTGCATGAGGGATCTGCGCGCGATCCTCGCTCTCGGGCTCCTCGGCGTTGCGTTCGGCACACCCGCGTCGGAGCACGCAGCGCGCCTTGCGGAACTTGCGCGGCAGGCGGCCGCCGGACAGCCGGTCGCGAAGCAGGAGTTGCAGACGCTCGCCGACCGGGGCGATCCGGCCGCCGAGCATCTGATCGGCCATTTGCATCTCTCGGGCAAGACGGTGCCGAAGAGCGAGGCGCACGCGCTCGAATGGTTCCGGCGCGCCGCCGCGAAGGGATACCTTCCCTCGGTGCACGCGATCGGCGTGATCCGCGAACGGGGCGAGGGCGCGCTGCGCGACCTCGACGAGGCGCTGCGACACTACCGCCGCGCGGCCGAAGCGGGCTACGCCCGCTCGCAGACGAATCTCGGCCACATGCTCGCCGAGGGCATCGGCGTGCCGCAGGATCTGGAAGAGGCGCGCCGTTGGCTCGAGAAGGCCGCAGCGCAGCGCGAGCCGCGGGGCGAATATCTGCTCGGCATGCTCTACCTCGAAGGCCGCGGCGTCGCGCGCGACGAGCTGCGAGGGACGGAGCTCGTTCGCCGCGCGGCCGAAGGCGGCGATCGCGACGCGCAGTATCGACTTGCGCTTCTGCTCGGCACCGGCCGGGGTGTGGACAAGGACGAACAGCAGGCCCTGCACTGGCTGCGGCGGGCGGCGAACCAGCGTCAGCGCGACGCGCAGTTCCTGCTCGGGGTGGCCTACTCCCGGGGACTGTACGGGCTTGCCCGGGATCACGCGCAGGCGGCCGAGTGGTTGCGGCGCAGCGCGCGTCAGGGCCACGTCGAGGCGCAGTACGCGCTCGGCGTCGCCTACTACGAGGGGCGCGGCGTGCGGAAGGACGCCTCGGAAGCGCTCGGCTGGATTTCGGAAGCGGCGCGCAACGGCCACCCCGAAGCGATGCGTACGATGGACGCTCTGCGCCGTCTGCGCGTCAAACCGGCGGCGATCCCGCCGCCCGACAGCGAGCCGGCGAGCGCAGACTGACTATTCGGTGCGCGTGGTGGCGGTCTGCTCCGCCGCCGGCCGCGGCGGGTCGTAGCGCACCTCGATCACCAGCTGCGACTTGACCGGGCGGCC
>JAOAFL010000053.1 GCA_026416295.1 Burkholderiales bacterium
CCGAGCTCCTTTTCGACCGGCACCGATTCGCCGGTGAGCACCGATTCGTCGACCATCACGCCCTCGCCCTCGCGCAGCGCGCCGTCGGCGGGCACGCGGTCGCCCGCTTCGATCCGCACGAGGTCGCCCGGCACGAGTTCGTCGCTCGCAAGGCGCGCAAGCCGCCCGTCGCGCAGCACCCAGACCTGCGCCGTCGCCATCGCCTTGAGGCGCGCGAGCGCCGCCTCCGCCTTGCTTTCCTGATAGACGCCGAGCGCGGCGTTCAGCACCAGGATCAGCGCGATCGCGAGCGACTCGACCGGCACGTCCGCCGCGCCCTCGGCGAACCAGATGGCGAGGTCGACGAGCAGCGCAAAGAGGAGGATGTAGATGAGCGGGCTCCTGAACTGCGCGAGCGCACGCCGCCAGATCGGCGTCGGCGGCCGCTCGGGCAGCGCGTTGCGTCCGAAGCGCGCAAGGCGCGCGCGCGCCTCGGCGGTGGTGAGGCCGCCGGTCATCGAAGGTGTCCCCTGTCTCCCGTTCGCTTCGGCGCAAGTATCGCCGAGGGCGGGGCCGCGGAGCGTCCTTTCCCCTTGATCTTCGTCAACCGCGGCGCGTTTTCCCGCCGATACGGTCTGCCGGTGGCGAAGCCGCAATGCGAAACTCGCGTGATCTACGGAACGCCGCCCGGACCGGCGATGCCGGTGCGCCGGGTGCGCACGCGATGCGCGTGACCGGACACGCGGCCGGCGTCTCGATCGCCGGCCGTTGGGTGCGGCGAGCGGGGCTTGTCGGCGGGCCGCTCGCGGCGCTCGCCTGCTACTTCGCGCTTCCCGAAAGCCACGCGGCGGTGCTCGGCCACGCGGGCCGGGCGACGCTCGCGATGCTCGCCTGGATGGCGATCTGGTGGATGACCGAGGCGGTCGAAATCGAGGTGACTGCGCTCGTTCCGCTCGTCGCGTTTCCGCTCCTCGGCATCGCGTCGCTTCCGGCCGCCGCCGCGCCCTATGCCTCGGACGTGATCTTTCTCTTTCTCGGCGGGTTCGTGCTCGGGGCGGCGATCCAGCGCTGGGGGCTCGATCGGCGGATCGCGCTTGCGACGCTGCGGCTCGTCGGCGCCCGGCCCGAGCGCATGGTCGGGGGCGTGATGCTCGCCACCGCTGCAGTCAGCATGTGGGTATCGAACACCGCGACCGCGGCGATGATGCTGCCGGTCGCGCTTTCGTTGATTGACCTGGTGCTTCGCCGGCGCACCGGACGGGGCCTTGCCGAGGCGGGCGGCCTGCCCGCCGAGGACGCAGCGACGCGCAACTTCGCGCTCGCGCTTTTGCTCGGCGTCGCCTGGTCGGCTTCGATCGGCGGGGTCGGCACGCTCATCGGCTCGCCCCCCAACGGGATCCTCGCGCGCTTCGTCGAGCAGACCTACGGGCAGGAGGTGTCGTTCGCGCGCTGGCTCGCGATCGGGCTGCCGGTGGTGCTGCTCATGCTTCCGGCGGCGTGGCTGCTCCTCGTTCGCGTCGTCTATCCGCTGCGCGGCGCGGCGCTCGAAGGCGGGCACGAACTCGTCGAAGCGCACTACCGCGCGCTCGGACCGCTCGGGCCGGGCGAGCGGGCGACGCTCGCGGTGTTCGTCGGTGCGGTTCTGCTGTGGGTGACGCGGCCGCTGCTCGTCGAGCTGAAGGTGGGCGGCGTTGCGCCGCTAGCCGGCCTGACCGACGCCGGCATCGCGATCGCGGCGGCGATGGCGCTTTTTCTGATTCCGGCCGACCGCGGGCTGCGCGCGATGGACTGGGAGAACGCGCGCCGTCTGCCCTGGGGCGTGCTCGTCCTTTTCGGCGGCGGGCTGTCGCTTGCCGCCGCGGTCGAAGCGAACGGCGTCGCCGCCTGGCTCGGCGGGCTCGCGGGCGGGCTCGGCGGCTGGCCGCCGGCGGCGATCGTGTTCGCGCTCGTCGCGGTCACCGTCTTCGCCTCTGAGTTCACGTCGAACACCGCGCAGGTGGCGACCATGCTGCCGCTCGTTGCGGCGATGGCGCCGGGGCTCGGGGTCGAGCCGCAGCTGCTGCTCGTCGCCTGCACGCTCGCGGCGAGCTGCGCGTTCATGATGCCGGTCGGAACGCCGCCGAACGCGATCGTGTTCGGCGCAGGCCTGCTCACGATCGGCGAGATGATGCGCGCCGGCTTCTGGCTGAACGCGATCGGGATCGTCGTCATCACCGGGCTCGCGCTCGCCGTGATCGGGCCGCTGCTCGCCGCGGGCTGA
>JAOAFL010000127.1 GCA_026416295.1 Burkholderiales bacterium
CGCGCAAAGCCGATGGACAACACCGATCTTGACCTCTACTGGCGAAAGGACGTGGCCGACGATTTCGTCGGCTACGCGCTTCGCGACCTGCGCGGCGACGACATGCGCGCGGTTCGGCTGCGCACCGCGCGTTTTCTGCCCGGCGAGACGCCCGGACTCAGTTGAAGGCGCAGGCACCGGGACCGCCCGGGTGCCCGCAGGTGCCGCACGGCCCGGCCGCAGCCGGCGCGGTTTCGGCCGCCGACGCGGTCGCGAAGACCGAGAGCTTTTTTTCGAGGTCGGAGGCGCCGCAGGCGGGGCACGCCGGGGCGGCGTTTCCGCGCACGAGCGTCTCGAACTCTTTGCCGCAGCTTCGGCAGGCGTATTCGTAGATCGGCATACGGATTCCTCTGCCCGCAAGTTTACACTTGCCGCATGGCAAGGCGTATGCGCGTCAAGGACGTGCTCGCCGGGGCGGCGCCCGCAGGCGAGCCGGTGCTCGTTCAGGGCTGGGTTCGCACCCGGCGCGATTCGAAGGCGGGGCTTTCGTTCATCCACCTTTCCGACGGGTCCTGCCTCGCGCCGCTTCAGGTCGTCGCGGCGGGCACGCTCCCCAATTACGCCGCCGAGATCCAACGGCTCACCTCGGGCTGTGCGATCGAGGCCGAGGGCCCGATCGTCGCCTCGCCCGCCAAGGGCCAGCGCTACGAGATGCAGGCAGCGCGCGTGCGCGTCGTCGGCTGGGTCGAGGACCCCGACACCTACCCGATCCAGCCGAAGCCCCATACGCTCGAATTCCTGCGCGAGGTGGCACACCTGCGGCCGCGCACGAACCTGATCGGCGCGGTGACCCGCCTGCGCCATGCGCTCGCGATGGCGATTCATCGGTTCTTCGACGAGCGCGGCTTTTTCTGGGTGAACACGCCGATCATCACCTCCTCGGACGCCGAAGGCGCGGGGGCGCTCTTTCGTGTCTCGACGCTCGACCTCGCCAACCTGCCGCGCCGGCCGGACGGCGGTGTGGACTTCGCGCAGGACTTCTTCGGCCGCGAGGCGTATCTCACGGTGTCCGGGCAGCTCAACGTCGAGGCCTACTGCCTCGCGCTCTCGAAGGTCTATACCTTCGGGCCCACCTTCCGCGCCGAGAATTCGAACACCAGCCGGCACCTCGCCGAATTCTGGATGGTCGAGCCCGAGGTCGCGTTCGCGGACCTCGCCGAAAACGCCGCGCTCGCGGAGGCGCTCCTCAAGCACGTCTTTCGCACGCTGCTCGAGACCTGCGCCGAAGACCTCGCGTTCCTCGACGAGCGCATGGAAAAGGGGTTGATCGCGAAGCTCGAGGGGATCGTCGGCGCCGAGTTCGCGCGCCTGGACTACGGCGAGGCGATCGCGGCGCTCGAGCGCTCGGGCGAGCGGTTCGAGTTTCCGGTCGCCTGGGGGTCGGACCTTCAGTCGGAGCACGAGCGCTGGCTCACCGAAAAGTACGCGCGCCGGCCGGTGATCGTGACGAACTACCCGAAGGAGATCAAGGCGTTCTACATGCGCCTGAACGACGACGGCCGCACCGTCGCGGCGATGGACGTGCTCGCCCCCGGTATCGGCGAGATCATCGGCGGCAGCCAGCGCGAGGAGCGCCTTGCGGTGCTCGATGCCCGGATGGCGGAACTCGGCATCCGGCGCGAGGCCTACGACTGGTACCGGGACCTGCGCCGCTACGGCACGGTGCCGCACGCGGGGTTCGGGCTGGGCCTCGAGCGCACGCTCGCCTACGCGGCCGGGCTCGCCAACGTGCGCGAGGCGATCCCCTTTCCCCGTACGCCCGGAAACGCGCGATACTGACGGCCATGGAGAAATGGTTCGACCTGTGGCGCGGCATCGTGATGCCGGCGCAATGCGACGTCTACGGGCATCTGAACGTTCGCCACTATGCGGCGTTCTTCGACGACGCCGGCTGGCACTTCCCGCGGATGGCGGGGCTCTCGCTCGCCGACATCCGCTCGCGCGGCCTCGGCACGGTGGCGGCGACGCTGACGATCGATTTCCTGCACGAACTGCGGGCGGGGCAGCTGATCCTCGTTCGCGGCGCGGTCACCCGCGTCGGTACGAAGAGCTTCAGCCACGAGATGCGCATGTACGAAGCGGATTCGATGACCCATTGCGCGACGCAAAAGACGGTCGAGGTCTGCTTCGACACGGCCGCGCGCCGCGCGGTGCCCTGGCCCGAGGACGTCCGCGCCCGGTTGCTCGCGATCGCGCCGGGGTAGGCGATGGCCGTCGCGGACGAGACCGAATTCGCCGCCGATCGCGAGCGCATGCTCGCCGACATCGCGGCGCACACCACGCTCGCGCAGGCGCGCATCGGAAAGAGCGCGCTCGATGAGCGGGTGATCGCGGCGATCGCGAGCGTGCCGCGCCACCGCTTCGTGCCGGTCGAGATTCGTCGGTTCGCCTACCTCGACCAGCCGTTGCCGATCGGCTTCGGAAAGACCATCTCGCAGCCGTTCATCGTCGCGCTGATGACCGATCTGCTCGAGCCACAGCCGCAGGACCGGGTGCTCGAGATCGGCTCCGGCCTCGGCTATCAGGCGGCGGTGCTGGCGAGGCTCGTGGCGCGCGTCTACAGCGTCGAGATCATCGCCGAACTCGCCGAGCAGGCCGCGCGGCGGCTGAAGGCGGCGGGGGTCCACGGCGTCGAGATCCGGGTCGCGAACGGTTACTACGGCTGGCCGGAGCATGCGCCGTTCGACAAGATCATCGTCACCGCCGCGCCGCAACTCGTGCCGCCGCCGCTGCTTGCCCAGCTCAAGCCCGGCGGGCGAATGGTGATCCCGGCGGGCCTGCCCGACAGCCAGCAGCTGATGCTCGTCGAAAAATCCGCCGACGGGCGCATCGCGATGCGCGAGATCCTGCCGGTACGGTTTTCCGCGTTCGAGGAAGAAGCCGAGCTCTGAGCGCCGCGCCCGCGGCGCGGGGCGGATTCGATTACGATCCGGGCGCGATGGAACACGGCAGCGCCCTTCTCATTCAGAGCGTGGTCTTCCTCGGCTCGGCGGTGCTCGCGGTCGTCGTCTCGCACCGGCTCGGGCTCGGCGCGGTCGCTGGCTACCTGCTCGCCGGCATCGCGATCGGGCCGTTCGGGCTGCGGCTCGTCGAGCGCGTCGAGGATGTGCGGCCGCTCGCCGAACTGGGCGTCGTGTTCCTGCTCTTCGTGATCGGCCTGGAACTGGAGCCGCGGCGCCTGTGGCAGATGCGCGTGCGCCTCGCGACGCTCGGCGCATCGCAGGTCGTCGGCTCGATCGCCCTCATCGTCGCGGCCGCCTGGGCGCTCGGCGTGGACCTGCGGGGGGGACTGGTCGCCGGGATGGCGCTCGCGCTTTCCTCGACCGCGCTCGCGCTCGCGCCCCTCACCGAACGCGGGGCGCTCCGGACACAGGGCGGCCAGGCGGCGTTCGCGATCCTGCTCTTTCAGGACATCGCGGTGATCCCGATGCTCGCGGCGCTCGCCCTGCTCGGCACCAAGAGCGCGGCGGCGAGCTTTTCCTGGACCGGTGCGGCGTTCGCCGCGGCGGTGATCGCGGCGACGCTGGTCGGCGGCCACTTCCTCGCCCGGCCTGTGTTCCGCTACATCGCGCGGCTGCGCCAGCGCGAAATCTTCACCGCGTTCGCGCTCGCGCTCGTGCTCGGCATCGCCTGGGGGTTCGAATCGGCGGGACTCTCCATGGCGCTCGGGACATTCCTCGCCGGGGTGCTGCTCGCCGAGTCCGAGTACCGACACGAGATCGAGGCGGCGGTCGAACCGTTCAAGGGGCTGCTCCTCGGGCTCTTTTTCATCACCGTCGGCATGGGCGTGGACTTCGCCCAACTGGCGACGCGGCCGCTTCTCATCCTCGGGCTGATCGTCGGCCTGTTCGTGCTGAAGAGCGCGGTGCTGTGGGCGATCGCCCGGGCGGCGAACCTGCCGCCGGACGAGCGGCCGCTCTTCATCCTGCTCCTTGCGCAGGGCGGCGAGTTCGCCTTCGTGATCCTCACCCTCGCGGTGCAGCAGGAGGTGATGCCGGCGGCGACCGCGCAGGCGATCACGCTCGCCGTGGCGCTTTCGATGCTCTCGACGCCGCTGCTCCTCGTGCTCCACGACCGGGTGCTTGCGCCGCGCTTTGCGCCCGCCGAGGCGCGCGAAGCCGAGCGCCCGGCGTCGGCGAAGATCATCATCGCGGGACTCGGGCGGGTCGGCCAGGTGGTCGCGCGGCTGTTGCACGCGAGCGGCTACGAGCCGACGATCCTCGACGACGACCCGGACCATGTCGAGCAGTGCCGGCGCTTCGGTTTTCGCGTGTTCTATGGCGACGCGACGCGCCTCGACCTTCTGGAGGCGGCGGGGGCGGCCGAGGCCGATTTTCTCGTCATCGCACTCGACGATCCGGCGGCGACGACGCGGCTTGCGCGCACCGCGATCCGGCATTTTCCGAACCTGAAAATCATCGCGCGGGCGCGCGACATGCGGCACCTGTTCGAGCTGCGCGACCTGGGGGTGGAAATCATCGAGCGCGAGACCTTCGAGTCGGCGCTGGAATTGGGGCGGGCGGCGCTCGCCGCCGTGAGCGGCGATCCCGAGCGCGCGAAACGCGCGGCTCGGAGCTTCGCGCGACACGACGAGGAAGTGCTCGCCAAGCTCTACGAGGTCCACCGCACCGCGCCGCAGGCGCACGTGTCGGTCTCCAACGAGCTGCGCGATCAGTTCGCGCGCACGTTGCGCGAGGACGAAGAGGCGATCGCGGCGCGCGCGAAGGCGGCGCAGCCGGGGCAGGGCGGCTGACGGCGCCGGGCCGGGGGCGCGTTGCGACCGGCGCTCAGCCGAGGTCGGCGAGGTCTTCGTCCGACAGCCGAAGCGCTGCTGCGGCGACGTTTTCTTCCAGGTGCGCGAGGCTCGCGGTGCCCGGAATCGGCAGCATCGTGGGCGAGCGAGCAAGAAGCCACGCGAGCGCGACCTGCGCCGGGCTCGCGCCGAGGCGCGCCGCGACCCGCTTCACGTTCGGCCGCCGGAGCACGGTACCGGCGCCGAGCGGATACCAGGGGAGAAACGCGATGCCGAGCCGCTCGCAGGCGGAAAGCACCTCCTCCGAGGCCCGGTTGCCGAGGTTGTACTCGTTCTGCACCGAGACGATCGGGCAGATGCGCCGCGCCGCCTCCAACTCGCGCACGGTGACGTTCGAAAGCCCGACGTGACGGATCTTGCCCGCACGCTGGGCGTCGGCGAGCGCGCCGACCGAGTCCTCGAACGGCACGCGCGGATCGGGCGCGTGCAGCTGATAGAGGTCGATACAGTCGAGCCGCAGCCGCCGCAGGCTCCCTTCGATCGCGCGACGCAGGTGCTCGGGCGTGCCGCAGGGTTCCCAGGCCGAGGGCCGGGGCCTGAGCAAGCCCCCTTTGGTGCCGATCACCAGGCCGGCCGGGTAGGGATAGAGCGCCTCGGCGATCAGTTCTTCGTCCACATGCGGGCCGTAGCTGTCGGCGGTATCGAAGAAGTTGACGCCGAGCTCGACCGCGCGGCGAAAGAGCGCGTGCGCTGCCGCGCGGTCTTTCGGCGGTCCCCAGACCTGAGGCCCGCAGACGCGCATCGCGCCGAATCCCAGCCGGTTCACCGCGAGGTCTCCGAGCTTCACCGTGCCCGCCGCAGCCGCGTTCATCATGCGCCGTAGAATAGCCGAGTGCGGATCGCAGTGGCAGGCGCAGGCCCCGCGGGCCTGCTCTTTTCGCTTCTCGTCAAGCGCCGTTTCCCCGACTGGCAGGTGCACGTGCTCGAGCAGAACTCGCCGGATGCCACCTTCGGGTTCGGCGTGGTGTTCTCGGAAGGCGCGCTCGCCTTTCTCGAGCGCGATGCGCCCGACCTGCACGCGAGCCTCGTCGCCCGCATGGAATCGTGGCCGATCCAGCGGATCGTGCACCGCGGCGAGCGCGTGGACATAGACGGAAACGGCTTTTCCGCGATCGGGCGGCTCGAGCTTCTGCGGTTCCTGCAGGCGCTTTGCCGCGAGGCCGGCGTGCAGGTGACCTACGGGCGAACGGTTTCGTCGCTCGCGGACCTCGGCGAAGTCGACCTCGTCGTCGGCGCAGACGGCGTGAACTCGGCGGTCCGGAAAAGCCGCGAGGCGGAATTCGGCACGCGTATCGAGTGGCTGCAAAACCGCTTCGCGTGGTACGGGGTCGAGCTGCCGTTCGAATGTCTGACGCTCACTTTTCGAGAATCCGATTGGGGTGCGTTCGTCGCCCACCACTACCGCTACAGCCCGACGATGAGCACGTTCATCGTCGAGTGCGACGCGGCGACCTGGCGCCGTGCCGGGCTCGATCGTGCAAGCGACGCCGAGTCGCGCGCGATCTGCGAGCGCGTCTTCGCCGCCGACCTCGAGGGCCGGCCGCTCGTGTCGAACAAGTCCATCTGGCGGCGCTTCCCGCTGCTCTCGAACGAGCGCTGGAGCGCGGGCAATGCGGTGCTGATCGGCGATGCGCTGCGCACGATGCACTTTTCGATCGGCTCCGGCACGCGCGCCGCGTTCGAGGACGCGATCGCGCTCGACCGCGCGCTCGGCGAGGCGGGCGGGGACGTGCGCGCGGCGCTCGCGATCTTCGAAGCCGAGCGCCGGCCGGTGGTGGAAAAACTGCATGCGGCGGCCAAGCGCAGTTCCTGGTGGTACGAGGAGTTTCCGGCGCGCATGGCGCGCTTCGATGCGCTCGGCCTCGCCTACGACTACATGACCCGCAGCGGGCGCATGACCGACGAGCGGCTGCGCGAGACGTCCCCGAAATTCATGGCGCGCGTGGAGGCGCGGCGATGATCGGCGACGTGCGGCGCTGGGTGGACGAGGCGCACCGCGTCGTGGTGCTCACCGGCGCAGGCATCTCGACCGACTCGGGTATCCCCGACTTCCGCGGCCCGCAGGGCGTCTGGACGAAGAACCCGCTCGCCGAGCGGCTGTCCGACATCCGCTACTACATGACCGATCCCGAGGTGCGCAAGGCCTCCTGGCGCTCGCGGCTCGAGCACCCGGCGTGGACCGCGAAGCCGAATCGCGGGCATCTTGCGCTCGTCGCGCTCGAGCGCCGCGGGAAACTTCACGCGCTCATCACGCAGAACATCGACGAGCTGCACCAGCAGGCCGGCAACTCGCCGGACAAGGTGATCGAAGTGCACGGCACGATGCGCAAGGTCGTGTGCATGCGCTGCGGCTGGCAGGGGCCGATGCTCGAGACCCTCGCGCGCGTACGCGCGGGAGAGGAAGACCCACCCTGTCGCGCCTGCGGCGGGATCCTGAAAAGCGCCACGATCTCCTTCGGCCAGGCGCTGGTACCCGAGGTGATCGAGCGGGCGATGCGCGTCGCGGAGGAAGCCGAGGTGCTTCTTGCCGTCGGCACGACCCTTCAGGTCTATCCGGTCGCCGGGGTGGTGCCTGCGGCGAAGGCGGCGGGGGCACGCGTCGCGATCGTCAACGCCGGGCCGACGGCGATGGACGATCTCGCCGACGCCGTCATTTCCGGCTCCATCAGCGAGCTGCTGCCGCAGATCGTCGGCTCCTGAAAGCCGCGTACGCGGGGAACCGCTCGAACCGCCTTTCGATCCGGCGTTCGCGCTAGACGGGTTCCTCGCGCCAGAGCGCGAGCGCCCGCATTACCGGAAAATCGTTGAACGAAAAGAGCACGGCGTCGTCGGTGTCCGAGGCGTTCGCGTGCGCGTGCGCACACCAGGACGGCACGCAGAAGATGTCTTTTTCCTCCCATTCGAAACGCCGGTCCCCGACGACGGACACGCCGCGGCCCTTCGCGACCTGGTAGACGACGCTTCCGGTATGCCGGTGCGCGCGCGTCTTTTCGCCCGGGGCGAGGCGCTGCAGCATCGCGCCGATCGTCGGCATCGCCGGACCGCCGGTGAGCGGATTGGTGTATTCGAGGATCGTGCCGTCGAAGGGCGTGTGCGCGCGCGAGGCGCAGAGCGCCGCATAGCTCTCCGACCACGGATAGCGGAAAACGGGCGAGTAGGGCTTCGACCAACCCTCGCGCGGCAGCGGCGCCGCGAGCGGCGTCTGCACGAGCTGCGGGTGCACTTCGTAGAAGTTCGCATCGAGCGCGTTCATGAGCGGGATGTCCAGGCCGTCCTGCCAGATGCACTGGGTGCCGTCGGGGTCCACCCCGTGGTCGTGCCAGGTCCCGTTGGGCGTGAGGACGAAGTCGCGCGCTTCGAGCTGCATGCGCTCGCCGTCGACCACTGTGTAAGCCCCGCGGCCTTCCATGACGAAGCGCAGCGCGCTCGCCTGATGGCGGTGCGCGGTGGTGTATTCGCCCGGGTTCATGATCTGCACGCCGGTGTAGAGCAGCCCGACCGCCGCGCTCCAGGCC
>JAOAFL010000135.1 GCA_026416295.1 Burkholderiales bacterium
TGCAGCGACGCCGCGATAGACGCCCGCATGGAAGATCGCGGCGTTCGCACCGGCGCAGAGAAGAAGCGTCATCTTCGCCGCGAACGCGGGGTTCGCGATGAAGTCGGTCGCGTGAGCGATGAACATCAGCAGCCCCGAGGGCACGATCGCCGCGAGCGCGCCGAGCGCCCAGGTCAGCGTGTGCCGCGCAAGCCGCGTCACCGGAATCGCGCGCGAAAGTCCGAGGAGCCGCAGGTCGAGCACCGCGACCGAGCCCACCAGCACGACGAACCCCGCGATGTGCACGATCTCGACCGCCGGGTAGAGCCACAGCTCTTGGCGCATCGCCGCCGCAAGCGGCGAGGCCTCGATCGCCGCAAGCGGCGCCCCGGCGGGCGCGGACATCAGCGCAGCTCGACGGTCTTTCCGCCGACGGTGATGCGCTCGGCGCGCATTTCGTCCGCCTTCGTGCGGTGCGGATAGCCGACGACGCTCGCCTGCGTGCCCGGCCGCAGGGCTTCGGCCGACAGGCCGCGCGCGGTCATGCGCGAAGGCGGCGCGAGCACGACGAACCAGGTCTTTCCCGCCGCCTCCAGCCGGATGTGGCCGTGCGGGTGCTCGTAGCCCGACTCGCGGATCACGCCCGAGAGCTGAATCGGCTTTTCGCCGTCGTATTCGCTCCAGCCGTGGTGCGCGAGCGCCGGCGCAGCCGCGAGCGCTGCGGCGGCGGCCGCAAGCCGGATCGAGATCCGCATTTTTGTCTCCATCGTCGCCTCCTTGCCCTTCGCTGCGATCGGTGGGATCGCCTCGGAACGCATGCGCTCGCCGCTACTTCCAGACGACAACGTCGTCCACCGCATAAAGCGTACAGCGTTGTCCGTAACGCGCGCAGTTGCCGAGCGCCTTGCCGATCGCCCAATCTCCCTGCCCCCATCCCCAGCCGCCGCGGGCGCCGATCGCGAATGCGCGCGGCGGCTGCGCCTTGAGAAAGCGCAGATAGCCCTCTTCCCGGGCGCGCTCGTCGAGCAGCGGTACGCGCGAGACGTCGTCCACGCGCGCGAAACCCGACGCGGCCGGACGCTCCGGCGGCCCGGCGACTGCGAAACCGACCTGCGAAAGAAACTGTTGCGCGAGCGGAACCCAGCGATCCATGTCGAGGTTGATGCCTTGATGACCGTCCTCGCCCACCGGGGAGAGCAAATGAAAGGTTCCCGCACCGCCCGCCTCGCGCCAGGCAGAGAACCACTCGCGCGGATGCTCGCTGCCCCAGAACAAGTCGTTTTCCCAATACAACCAGAGCATCGGCACGCGCGCTTTTGCACCCAGCGCCGAGAACTCGTGCTTGAGCAGTTGCGCGCCGCAAGGCCGCCGCGGATGTTCCTGCGGATGGCCGCCCGATCCACCGGCGAAGTTGATCCCCGCAACCAATCCTTCCGGTGCCGCGCCCACCACTGCGACGGCGCCTTGGCCGCCCACCGACTGACCGATGACGATCCAGCGACCCGCGTCCACGTAAGGCTGCGCGCGCATATGCGCGACGACGGCGAGCGTCTGATCGACGATCGCCTGGTTCATCGGCCTGATTCGCCTCTCCCGGCATCCGCCGCTGTATTCCGGATCGAAATCGCCGTAGGTATCGGCATACCCGACGCGCGTCGGCACCGCAACGACGAAGCCGCTTTGCGCCAGCCAGCGCGCAAGCCGCTCGGGTCGCGCTCTGCCCTGCTCGGCGCGGCGCTCGCGGTTCGCCCTGCCGTGCAGAAAAACCGCGAGCGGGCCGGGACGCTCGCCCTCGGGGCGGTAGATCACGACCGGAATTTCGCGAGTTTCGCGCCGGCCGTACATATCCGTCACCGTCACCGCGACTCGCTCGACCTTCTCGCGAAGATCGAGCGCCGGCGGCAGCTCCTTGCGCCCGGGCGACTGCGCAGTCGCCGCAGCCGCCCCGAGGAGTAGGCATAGCGAGGCCGCGCACGCAGCGATCGTGCGCGCTCGCAAAGGCGTGCCTCGCGCTGCAGGATCGGTCGAGGCAAACGCCCCGGCCGCCGGTGCCTGGGTACCGTCGCTCTCGCTCGCGGTGCGCGACATCGGCTAATTCGCCGCGATCACCATCACCTCGACGAGCGCCTCGGGGTGCGCGAGCTTCGCCTCGACGCAGGCGCGCGGCGGGCGGTTCGCCGGGTCCACCCAGGCGTTCCAGACCTCGTTCATCGGCTCGCGCAGCCGGATGTCGCTCACCCAGATTTGCGCCTGAAGGATCTTCGACTTGTGCGAGCCGCATTTGGCGAGCAGCCGGTCGATCTCGGCGAGCACTTCGGCGGTCTGGCCCTTCACGTCGGCCTTGAGGTTTTTCGCGACGATGCCGGCGAGATAGACGGTGTTACCGTGCTCGGTGGCGAGGCTCAGCAGCGGCCCGCTTTCGTGGCGGACGATGCTCATAGCGGTGTCTCCCTTCGACGCGACGATTGTAGCCGCGCGCGCACGACCGGCGCTGCCGTCAGCGCGCAATCGTCTCGGCGAGCAGCCGCTCGATCGCCGCGACGAGCTTCGGGTCCTCGGGGCCGACGCCGGAGTCGAAGGCGATCGCTTTTGCCCCGGCGCGATCCACCAGATACTTGTGGAAGTTCCAGCGCGGGCGGCTGCCGGTCGCCTGCGCAAGGCGCGCGAACACCGGGTTCGCAGAATCGCCTGCGACCGCGGACTTCTCGAACATCGGAAAGCTGACGCCGTAGTTCACCTGGCAAAAGCGCGCGATCTCGGCGTTCGAACCCGGCTCCTGACCGCCGAAGTCGTTCGACGGAAAGCCGAGCACGACGAGCCCGCGGTCGCGGTATCGGCGCCAAAGTCTCTCGAGCCCCGCGTACTGCGGCGTATAGCCGCATTGGCTCGCGGTGTTGACGACGAGCAGCACCTTGCCGCGCCACTGGCAGAGCGACTGCGGCTTTCCGTCGAGCAGTCCCGGCATCGCGACATCGAGGAGCGGCGGGCAGCCGCCGGCCGGCGCCGCGGCAAGGAGAAGCGCAAGGAGCCACTCGTTCATCGCCGCTATCCTACCCAGACGCGGGCGTTGCGGAACATCCGCATCCAGGGCGAATCTTCGCCCGCCTCCTCCGGCGCCCAGGACATCTGCACCGTGCGAAACACCCGCTCCGGGTGCGGCATGACGATGGTGAAGCGTCCGTCGGGGGTCGTAAGCCCGCAGATGCCCTCGGGCGAGCCGTTCGGGTTGTAGGGGTAAGCTTCCGTCGGACGGCCGCGGTTGTCCACGAACCGCATCGCGGGAAGCGCCCGGCGCCGGTCCTCCTCGGTCGCGAACGCGGCGCGCCCCTCGCCGTGCGCGGTGGCGATCGGCATGCGGCTTCCGGCCATGCCGCGCAGGAAGATCGACGGGTTTTCGGGAATTTCGACCATGACGAAGCGCGCCTCGAACTGCTCGCTCCGATTGCGGACGAACCGCGGCCAGTGCTCTGCACCCGGGATGATCTCTTTGAGCGCCGCCATCATCTGGCAGCCGTTGCAGGAGCCGAGCGCGAAGGTGTCGGCGCGCGCGAAAAACGCCTCGAACTCGGCGCGCGCGCGCGCGTTGTAGAGGATCGATTTCGCCCAGCCCTGCCCGGCGCCCAGCACGTCGCCGTAGGAGAATCCCCCGCAGGCGGCAAGCCCCTTGAAGCCGGAAAGCGACACGCGCCCGGCGATCACGTCGGTCATGTGTACGTCCACCGCGTCGAACCCGGCGCGGTCGAACGCCGCCGCCATCTCGACCTGGCTGTTGACGCCCTGCTCGCGAAGCACCGCCACCCGCGGGCGCGCGCCGCGCGCGACGAACGGCACGGCGACGTCCTCGGCCGGGTCGAACGAGAGCGCGAACGAAAGGCCCGGGTCGCCGGCATCGAGGATGCGGTCGTAGGCCTCGCGCGCGCACTGCGGATCGTCGCGC
>JAOAFL010000021.1 GCA_026416295.1 Burkholderiales bacterium
ATCAAGTACAAGGGCTACTCGGTGTTCGCGCGCGACGTCGAGGACGTGCTCTACGCGCATCCGGACGTCAAGGCCGCCGGCGTGATCGGCGTGCCGGATCCGGCGGTCGGCCAGCGCATCAAGGCGATCGTCGTGCTGCAGAACGACGCGCGCGGGCGCGTCGGCGAAGAGGACATCAAGGCCTGGTGCCGCGAGCGGCTCGCCGAATACAAGGTGCCGCACATCGTGGAGTTCCGCGGCGAGCTGCCGAAGACCGACGTCGGCAAGGTGTCGCGGCGCGAGCTGCGCGAAGAGGCGGCGTAGGGCGCAGCGCCCGCAAGCGACCGGAGCGGACCGCGTGAGCGTACCGTTTCTGCGCGTCGAGGGGCTCACCAAGCGGTTCGGGGGGCTCACCGCGGTGAACAACGTCAGCTTCGAGCTGCGCCGCGACCAGATCACCGGGCTCATCGGCCCGAACGGCTCGGGGAAAACGACGCTCCTTCGCCTCATCACCGGCATCCTTCGGCCCGACTCGGGCCGCGTGCTCTTCAAGGGCGAGGACATCACCGGCCGGCCGCCGTGGGAGATCGCCAATCGCGGCATCGCCGGCACTTTCCAGAACATGCGTCCGTTCCGGCACCTGCCGGTGATCGCGAACGTCATGGTGCCGCTCCTTGCGCCGCGCGCCCGCGCGCGCGGCGAGTGGGTGAAGAAGATCGAGGCGCGCGCGCTCGAGGCGCTCGAATTCGTCGGTATTTCGGAACTCGCGCTCGAATCGGCCTCGGGGCTGTCGCAGGGTGAGCTGAAGCGGCTGGAGGTGGCGCGCGCGCTCGCGGCGGAACCCGAGCTGATGCTGCTCGATGAGCCGCTCGCCGGCATCGGACCGGTGGACTCGGCGCTCCTCGTCAAATCGATCCGGCGCATCCACAAGGGCGGCCGCTTCGGGCGGCTGCATTCCGAGGGGCCGGCGGTGCTCATGATCGAGCACAAGCTGAAGGAGCTGATGTCGATCGTCGATCGGGTGATCGTGCTCGATCACGGCGAACTGATCGCCGACGGGCCGCCGGCGGAGGTGGTCGCCGACCCGAAGGTGATCGAGGCGTATCTGGGCGCAGGCGGCGCCGCCGCCGCCGCAGGGGGGCTGCGTGCCGCTTCTTGAGGCGAAGGGGCTCGGCGTTCGCTACGACAAGGCGGTGATCCTCGCCGACGTCACCGTCACCGTGAACGAGGGCGAGATCGTCGGCGTCGTCGGCCCGAACGGCGCGGGCAAATCGACGGTCCTTCGCGCCGTGAGCGGCCTCGTCGCCTTCGAGCGCACGCTCCTTCGCGGCACGCGCGGCGAAATCGCGCTCGAGGGCGAGATCCGCTTCGCGGGCGAGCGCATCGACGGCCTCGAGCCGCACGAGATACGGCGCCGAGGCCTTGCGCTCTGCCCCGGGCGGCAGAGGCCGTTTCGCGACCTGACGGTGCTCGAGAACCTGATGGCCGGGGCGTATCTTTCGCGCTCGGCCGCGGCCACGCGCGAGCGGCTGGAGCGGTGCTTTGCGCTCTTTCCGCGCCTTGCCGAGCGCGCGAACCAGCTCGCCGGGACGCTCTCGGGGGGCGAGCAGCAGATGCTCGCGATGGCGCGCGCGCTCATGTACGACGCGAAGCTCCTTGCGCTCGATGAACCCTCGATCGGCCTTGCGCCGAAGGTGCGCGAGGAGGTGTTCGCCTCGATCGAGCGCATCCACGCGGCGGGCGTGCCGCTGCTCGTCGTCGAGCAGGAGGTCGGCCAGATCTTTCGCATCGCGCACCGAAACTACGTGCTCTCGCAGGGCCGCGTCTGGGCCGAGGGCACGGGGACGCAGCTGATGGCCGACGAGTCGCTGCGCGCCTGCTACCTCGGGATGCTGTAGTCAGGCGCGCGGGCCGCTCGCGCGCGGCCGCTCGGTCGCCGAAAGGGGCGCGGTGCAGGCACGACAGCTCGCGCGCCAGGCGGCGTTGCGTTGCTTGCAGCGCGGGCAGTTGGTCTCGATGCGGTCGCGCAGCCAGGGCGCGAACCCGCGCGGCATCCAGAGCAGCACCACGAGCACGATCGCGGCGAAGACGAGCAGGCGCCGCTCGCCGAAGGCCTGAAAGCTCCCGATCCATTCGGTGATCGGATAGAGCACGAATACCGCCGCGACCGGCCCGTAGATCGTCGCGATGCCGCCGAAGATGCCCCAGATCACGACCTGGAACGAGAGCGCGGTCTCGAGCAGGAACGGCGCCGCGATCCGCATGTAGTGCGCAAGGAGCGCGCCGGCGAGCCCGGCCGCGGCGCCCGAGATCGCGAAAACCGCGAGCTTGTAGCGCGGCGTATTGATGCCCGCGGCGCGCGCGGCGAGTTCGTCGTCGCGTATCGCGTGCAGGAGCAGCCCGAAGCGCGAGTCCGCGAGCGCCCACAGGCCGAAGACGACGACGAGCATCGCGATCACCGCGATGTAGTAGTTGCCGAGCGGCTTGTTCGTGAGCCGGGGAACGCCCGGAAGGCCCAGCTCGCCCCCCGAGAAGCCGGGCGCGGCAAGAAGCAGCCCCACCAGGATCAGCGGAAACGCGAGCGTCGCAAGCGACAGGTACGAGCCGCGAAGCCGCAGGCAGATGTAGCCCGACGCAAGGCCGAGGAGCGCCGCCGCCGCGGTGCCGGCGGCGACCGCAAGCCAGGGCGGGACGCCCGCCTTCACCGACAGCATCGCCGAGACGTAGGCGCTGCCGCCGAAGAAGAGCGCGTGACCGAAGTTGACCTGGCCGGAATAGCCCGCGAGCAGGTCCCAGCTCGCGGCGAAGATCGCAAAGAGCGAGGCGAGCGTGACGATGCGCAGCACGTACGGATCCGCGTAGAAGACCGGCAGCACGAGCAGCACGAGCACCCACAGGGCGACGAGCGCCCGCGAGGGCAGCGCCAGCACGTCGGCGGCGAACCAGCGAAAGAGCCTGCGCAGCCAGTACACGCTAGCGCTCCTCCTCCTCGTACACGATGCCGAAGAGCCCTTGAGGCCGCACGAGCAGCACGATGACGAGGATCGTGAGCGCGACCGCGCCTTTCAGAAACGCGCCGCGCGGCAGCAGAAACACCGTGAGCGCCTCGACGAAGCCGATGAGAAAGGCGCCGACGACGCTGCCCTTGACGCTGCCGAGGCCCCCGAGCACCACGATCGCGAGGATGGTGACGAGCGGCGCAAGCCACATGAGGGGGTCCACCACGAACACCGGCGCGACGATCACGCCGGCGATCGCCGCGAGCGCCGCCGACACGCCGATCGTCGCGAGCGCGACGCGGTGCACGTTCATGCCCATCAAGGCCGCGATCTCGAGGTCGTTCGCCGCGCAGCGGATCGCAAGCCCCACCTTCGTGCGATAGAGAAGCGCCCACATCGCGACGAGCACCGCCGCCGCGACCGCGAGGATCAGGAACCGCTGGTAGGGCACGCTCACGCCGGCGACGCGCACCGCGCCCTCGAGCGTCGAGGGGATGCCGAGATAGTGGCCGCCGAAGGCAAAGAGCAGCACCTCCTGGATGAGGAGGGCAAGGGCGATGGTCGCGATCAGCACCGCCGCCTCGTGCTCGCGCACCGGCTGAATCACCAGGCGATAGCAGGCGAGCGCCGCCGCAGTGACCAGCGCGACCGCGAGCACGCCGGCGAGCGCGAAGTGAAGGCCGAGCTTCGCAAAGAGCGTATAGAACGCGTAGGCCGCGAGCATGTAGAACGCGGTGTGCGCGACGTTGACGATGCGCGCCACGCCGAACACGAGCGAAAAGCCGAGGGCGAGCAGCGCATAGACGCTGCCGTTGACGAGACTCGTGACGACGATGTCCTGGAGCATGCCGCAAAAAAGCCGCGCGGCCGAAGGCCGCGCGGCGTAATCAAGCCGGCCCCTGCCTTACCTCGGCGGCAGCCGGAACGGCTGCATGCCCTTGATCTCCGGCGGCCAGAACGCCACCAGTTTTCCGTCCTGCCACTGCACGCCGATGCCGAGCGACTTGCCCGGGCCCCACACCGGGTCGTGGCGCTTGTCGAACTCGATCACCGCGCCGTTGCCGACGTAGCGGATCTTTTCCAACACCGGCACGAGGTCGTCGGCGCGCAGCGAATTCGCCTGCTCGATCGCCTGCTTGAGCAGCATGATCGCGTCGTAGGTCGCCGCGGTATAGGCGGGCGACTTCTTGTAGCGCTCCTTGAACGCGCGCACCCAGGGCACCGTCTTCGGCGTGATCTCGACCTCGGCGTAGGTATTCAGCGTCGAGACGTAGTTCGCCTTTCCGGCCGCCGCGCCCCAGAACTCGTCCTTCTGCGCCTCGACGTTGATGCCGAAGGCGACCGCCTTCATGTTGCGCTCGCCCATCTGGCGGCCGACGACGATGCCGACCGGCCCGGAGAGGATCGTGAAGACGATGTCCGCGCCGGCGCGCTCGATCGCCGACAGCTCCGCGGTGACGTCGGTCGCCGTGGCCGAGGGCTGCCACAGGCCCACCATCTCCATCTTCATCGCCGGCAGGTTTTTCTGCGCCGCGGCGATCAACCCTTCCGTCCAGACCGCCTTTTCGGCGAGCACGGCGACCTTCGGCGTCTCGGTCTTGAACTGCTTGCGGATTTCGCCCGCGACCGCGTTCAAGACGGCGAACACCGTGCGCCCGAGGTCGCTCGACTTGGTGGGCGACACCCGGAACCAGTACTTGTAGCGGTTGTAGTCGCGCTCGACGCGCAGGCCGAGTTCGTCGTGCGCCGCTCCCACGCCGAGGAAGATCTTCTTGTGGTCCATCGCCACTTCCTGCATCGCGAACACCGCCTCGGACCGGAAGCCCCCGATCAGGAAATCGGCGCGGTCGCGGGTGATGACGCGCTCGGCGGCGCTCTGCGCATCCGGCACCGAGGTCATCTCGTTCGTGTCGGCGCGGATCAGCTCCACCATCAGCTTGCGGCCGCCGACGGTGATGCCGCCGGCCTTGTTGATCTCGTCGCGCGCCATCTCGGCGCCCGCCCAGTGGTGTTCGCCCTGCACGAACGCCATCGGGCCGAGGACGGCGATGCGGATCGAGTTCTGCGCGAGCGCCGCGGGCGCGACCGCGAGCGCAAGGAGCGAGGCTCCCAGTGCGGCGAAGAACGAACGCTTCATCGAATCCCTCCTTTTCGATACGGCGTGGCTCGCCCCCGAGCGCGGGGGCCGGGCAATGCTACCAGAAGCCGGGCCGCGGGCCGGTCACTGCGCTTCGAGCCCGACCTTTTTCACGATCGCGGCGTAGCGCGCCAGTTCGTTGCGGAAGAACTCGACGGTCTTCTCCGGCGGCTGGATGTCGATGACGTTGCCCTGCTTCGCCATGGCGTCCGCGACCGCCGGATCGGCGAAGGCTTGCCGCAGCGCCGCATGAAGCCGCTGGACCTCGGCGGCGGCGAGGCCCTTCGGGCCGATCAGCGCGAACCATGCCTCGACCACGTAGCGCGCGAGCCCCTGCTCGACGAAGGTCGGAATGTCGGGCGCGGCGGCCACGCGCTGCGCGGTCGCCATGCCGATCGGCCGCAGCGTCCCGCTTTTCAGATGCCCCTGCACGGCCGGAAGCGCAGACAGCACAAAATCCACCTGCCCGCTCACCGCGTCGGTGAGCATCGGGCTCACGCCGCGGTAGGGGACATGCCGCGCGCGCACGCCCGCCTCGTCGAGAAAGATCTCGGCCGCGAGATGCAGGATCGTGCCGTTGCCGCTCGAGCCGTAGTTCGCCTCGCCCTTGCGCTCCTTCAGCCACGCGATCAGCTCGCGCGCGTTCGCGGCCGGCACCTTCGGGTTGACGACCAGCGCCACCGGCGTATAGCCGATCGCCGCGATCGGCGTGAAGTCGCCCGGCATCTGGAACGGCAGGCTCTTCATCACGCTCGGCAGAATGACGACGTTGTTCGACACGATGCTGAGCGTCAAGCCGTCGGGCGCCGCGCGGGCAAGCGTCTGCAGGCCGACGACGCCGCCTGCGCCCGGCTGGTTGTCGACGACGATCGGCTGGCCGAGCGCCTTCGAGAGCGCCGGCTGCACCGTGCGCGTGATGATGTCCACGCCCGAGCCGACCGCGTTCGGCAGCACGAACCGGATCGGGCGTTCGCTCTGCGCCGCGACGATCGCCGGCGCGAGCGCTGTGGCGAGCAGCGCGAAGAGCGCGCGCCGGCGGCTAAAAGCACTGCGGGCCATCTTTCCTCCTCCGAATAGCGGGCTACGCGGTCAGGCTAGCACAGGTGAGTCGGCTGGGCGCAAACCCGTTCGCCTTGCTGCACGCGTCTGCTTACAGAGCATCCGCGACGACCGAGCTTCTGCGCGCCGGTCGTCCGCTGCTTCGCGAATATAACGCCCGTTATAATCTGCGCCGGAGGCTCCGCAATGAAGATCAAGATCACCACCGTCGGAAATTCGGCCGGGATCGTGCTGCCGAAGGCGCTGCTTGCGCGCCTGCATCTTGCGAAGGGCGACGTGCTCTATGCGACCGAGCTTCCCGACGGCATCAAGCTCTCGCCCTACGACCCGAAAATCGCGCGGCAGATGGAGGTGGCCGAGCGCGTCATGCGCAAGCGACGCACGCTTCTTCGCAAGCTCGCCGAAAGCTGAAGACGGGCGATGATCGTCTGGCTCGAGAAGGCGGCAGTGCTCGCGATCCACGATCGCCAGATCGCCGAGCACGGCGGAAGCACGGGTGTGCGCGACGAAGGGCTTCTGGAATCGGCGCTCGCGCGCCCGCAGCAGCGCTACGTCTACGGCGAGCCCGCGCCTGACCTTGCGGAACTCGCGGCGACGCTCGCCTACGGACTTGCGCGCACCCATCCGTTCGTGGACGGCAACAAGCGCACCGCCGCTGTCTGCTGCGAGGCATTTCTCGAGCTGAACGGCGCGGTGCTGGAAGCCGACGATCTCGAGCTGTACCCGCAATACCTCGCCCTCGCCGAAGGCAGGCTTACGGAGGCGGAGTTCGCCGCTTGGCTGCGGTCGCGCCTTAAGCGCCTGCCGCGCAGCGCGGCGCACGAGCCCCGCGCGCGCTACGGCGCTAGCCGCCGTACTGGCCAGCGCATCCGCTCGCGGGCGCGCGCGCCGGCCTGAGGCCGCGACGCCGCGCCGGGAGTCCGCCGCAGGCAGCCCGAAGTCGCAAGCGCCAGTGTTCGATCCACTCGGCGACACGGGGTGCAA
The DNA here is from genome assembly GCA_026416295.1 of Burkholderiales bacterium. Taxonomy (GTDB): domain Bacteria; phylum Pseudomonadota; class Gammaproteobacteria; order Burkholderiales; family SG8-39; genus RBG-16-66-20. The sequence goes on from JAOAFL010000021.1 coordinate 7,159, forward strand.
GCGCTTCTCCCGGTCGCCGCCGACTAGCCCGCATTTTTCATAAGCATTGCGCTCGGGCGAGCGGTGTGCCGTTAGCGAGCGATTTTTGCAATTGGAGCGGCGGGCGAAGTCTGTTGCGGGGCGGTTTTGCCGAATTTGGGCAAAGCGCCCCCTTACCCCCGTTGTTTGTCAGCGTGCCGGGGACAGCACTGGGGGCGGAATCAGGAGGAGTCGAGCGCTCGGGCGGCAGCGAGATAGACGGCCTGATAGGGGAAGGCGGAGCTGAGCATGACCCGCACGCGACGGGTATTGCGCAGGATCACGGCACCGATCTTGAGCAGCTTAGCGCGTAAGGTGCTCGCCTGAAGCCGCGCGAACTCGGTGCCGGCAAGCGCAAGCGCGCGCAGCCGCTCGGTGAGGATGTAGGCAAGGGCCGAGAGCAGCAGCCGGAACTGGTTGGCCAGGAGCCGCTGGCAGCTGGTGCGATCGGCAAAGAGCCCAAGCTGCGCCTCCTTGATGCGGTTTTCCATCTCGCCGCGGGCGCAGTAAAGGTCCTCGTACACCGATCTCGCATCCCCTTGGACATTGGTGACGAGGTAGCGGGGGTTGTCGCCCTTGTCCATGTGTTCGAGCCGGGCGATGACCCGCCGCTCGGTCTTCCAGGTGCGGGCCGCGTAGCGCAGCTCGGCGAACTCGCGTTGCTTCGCCTGGCTCTGGGCGAACTGACGCGCCAGGCGCTCGCGCTGCACCTCGGTCATTCGGTTCAGGCGCCTGTTCTTCGCCAGTCCGACGACGTAGCCAACGCCGTTTCGCTCGCACCAGGCAAGGATCCGGCGGCGGCAGAAACCGCTGTCGCCCCGCAGCACGATCCGAACCTCGGGCCAGGCCTGGCGAAGCCGCGCAACCAGCAGCTTGAGCACCGCCCCGGCGTGGCGCGACTCATCAATGTTGGAGGGCCGAAGATAAGCCACCAGCAGCCGCTCGCCACAGAAGACATAGAGCGGCAGGTAACAGTAGCTGTCGTAGTAGCCGTGAAAGAATCGGCCCTCCTGCCGGCCGTACAGGGGATCGTCGGTGGCGTCAAAGTCCAACACCAGCTCCCGGGGCGGTGTCTTGAAGCTGGCGATGAACTTCTCGATGATCACCTCGTGAATCGCCCAGGCCGCCGCGCGGCTGGCGCGGTTCTCAAGGCGACATAGCGTCGGAGCCGATGCCAAGGGCCTATCGCGCTC
>JAOAFL010000050.1 GCA_026416295.1 Burkholderiales bacterium
CCGCGACATTCTATTGCAACGCCGCGCCGGCGGCGTCCCGCCTGCACGTTCGCGGGCCCGGCGGTAAGCTAGCGCGCGATCCGATGCCGGCGCGCTCGTCCGACGTTTCACCGAAGGTTCCCCTCAGCATCGAGCAGGAGGAGCTGCGCGGCATCGCGCGTACGGTGGCCGAGATCCACTGGCTCCTTCTCATCCTGGTTCTGCTCTTCGTCGTGTTCGGCGAGCCGGACAAGTACATCGAGACGGCGATCGTCGCCGGATTGCTCTTCTACGGCGCGCTGGTGATGGCTTTTCGCTACGCGAACTTCTACCGCGCCGAGACGCGCGGCAAGATCGCGATCGAGACCTGGGGCATGATCGCCTTCGTCACCTGGGTGCTCTACCACGCCGGGGGGCTCGACAGTCCGCTGCTCAACCTGTACCTGCTGCCGGTGATCACCGCCGCGCTCACGCTCGGCAAGTGGACGACGCTCGCCGAGGTGCTGCTGATCGCCGCCTGCGAGCTTTTTCTCGGCGCGAGCTTCGCGCCCGGGCGCGTCGCCTCGCTCGTGTTCCTCGGCGAGTTCGCGGCCCAGATCGCGCCGGTGCTGCTCGTCGCGTACATCGTGACGATGTTCGCGGCCGACATCCGCTACGGGCTGAACCGCGCGAAGCTGCTGTCGGAGACCGACGAGCTCACCGGCCTTTTCAACCTGCGCGGGTTCGCGATCGCCGCCGATCGGCTCTTCGGCCAGGCGCTGCGCTACGGTCGTCCGGCGAGCGTGCTGATGATCGATTCCGACAACCTGAAGGCGGTGAACGACGCGTTCGGCCACGAGGCGGGCAACCGGCTGCTGCGGCATCTGACGCGCACCATCCAGGCCGAGCTGCGCTACACCGACGTGCCGGCGCGCTACGGCGGCGACGAATTCGTGGTGCTGCTGCCCGAGACGCCGGAAAAGGGTGCGCTCGAAGTCGCCGAGCGGATCCGCGACGCCGTCGCCGCCGCGCCGCTCGACATCGAGGGCCGGCGCATCGCTTGCTCGGTGAGCATCGGCATCGCCGTGTACCCGGGCGACGGGCAGACGCTCGATGCCCTGATCGCGCGCGCCGACCGCGCGATGTACCAGGCGAAGCAGGCCGGGCGAAACCGCGTCGAAAAGTTCCGCCACGCCGCCGCGTAGCGCTCAAGCCGCGAGCGCCGCGAGAAGCTGCGGAAACACCTTCGGCGTGGCGGCGACGATGTCGCCGCGCTCGAGGTACGCGTCGCCGCCGTCGAGGTCGCCGACCAGCCCGCCCGCTTCGCGCACGAGCAGCGCGCCGGCAGCCATGTCCCACGGCGAAAGGCCCAGCTCCCAGAACCCGTCCATGCGGCCGCAGGCGACCCAGGCGAGGTCGAGGGCGGCGGCGCCGGCCCGCCGCACCCCCGCGGTTCCCGCCATCAAGGCCCGCAGCTGCCGCAGGTACCCGTCCAGACGCGACAGCTCCTTGAACGGAAACCCGGTCCCGATCAGCGCGTCGCGCAGCCGGTCGCAGCGCGAGACGCGGATTCGCCGGTCGTCGAGGAACGCGCCGCGGCCGCGCGAGGCGGTGAACAGTTCGTTGCGCACCGGGTCGTACACCACCGCGTGGGCCGTGACGCCGCGGTGCTGCACCGCGATCGAGACGCAGTACTGGGGGACCCCGTGGATGAAGTTGGTCGTGCCGTCCAGCGGATCGATCACCCAGCGGTATTCGTCGCCTGCGCTCGCAAGCGACCCCGCCTCCTCGGCGAGGATCGCGTGGTCGGGATGGGCGCGGCGCACGACCTCGATGATCGCCGCCTCGGCGGCGCGATCGACCTCGGTGACGAAGTCGTTCGCCTGCTTGGCGTGCACCTGCAGTCCGCCGCGGTCGAGCGCTGCGCGATTGATGATGCCGCCCGCACGCCGCGCCGCCTTCACCGCGATGTTGAGCAGCGGATGCATGGCGCGCGTATTCTAGTGCCGATGACGGAACGCGAACTTCTCGAACGCTGCCGCGTGGTGCTCGTGCGCACGAGTCATCCGGGCAACATCGGCGCCGCAGCCCGCGCGATGCACGTCATGGGGCTTGCGGACCTCCGGCTGGTCGCGCCGGCGCGCTACCCGGCGCCCGAAGCGCGCTGGATGGCGGCGAGCGGTGTCCGCGTTCTCGAGCGAGCACAGGTGCACGCGACGCTCGCCGAAGCGCTCGCCGGCTGCGAAGCGGCGTTCGCGCTCTCGGCGCGCCCGCGCGAATGGTCGCCGCCGGTACTCGGCGTGCGCGAGGCGGCGCCGGTCGCGCTCGCGCGCGCCGCGGCCGGACCGGTCGCGTTCGTGTTCGGACCCGAGGCGAGCGGGTTGGAGCAGGCGGAGGTGTTCGCGTGCCAGTATCTCGTGCACATCCCGACCTGGCGCCCGCCCGGCGCGCTCAATCTCGGCTCGCTCAACCTCTCGCAGGCGGTGCAGATCGTCGCCTACGAGCTTTGCGTCGCCGCCGGCGCGCGTGCGCCGGCGGCGCTGCATGCCGGACGGCTCGCGACGATCGAGGACCTGGAAGGACTCTATGCGCACCTCGAGCGCGCCGCGGTCGCGAGCGGCTTTCTCGACCCGGCGTCGAACTCCAAGTTACGCGAGCGCTGGCGGCGACTGTTTTCCCGCGTCGCGCTCGAGCGCGAGGAGGTCAACATCCTGCGCGGTCTGCTCAACGCGCTCGAGAAGGCGGGGCGGAAATAGTTGACCGCGTTAGTCGGAGAAACTAGCATCGCGCCATGCTCGCGCGCATTCGCGAGGACATCGCCAGCGTGTTCGAGCGCGACCCGGCGGCGCGCTCGGCGTGGGAGGTCCTCACCTGCTACCCCGGCTTGCACGCGGTCTGGATCCATCGCGTCGCGCACTGGTTCTGGACGCACCGGCTGAAGTGGCTCGGCCGCTTCACCTCGCACGTGAGCCGGTGGCTGACCGGCATCGAGATCCATCCGGGCGCACGCATCGGACGGCGGGTGTTCATCGACCACGGCATGGGGGTCGTGATCGGCGAGACCGCGGAGGTCGGCGACGACTGCACGATCTATCAGGGCGTCACGCTCGGCGGAACGTCGCTCTACCGCGGACAGAAGCGTCATCCGACGCTCGGCAGAGGCGTGGTCGTCGGCGCCGGCGCAAAGATCCTCGGCGGGTTCACGGTGGGCGACGGCGCGAAGATCGGCTCGAACGCGGTCGTCGTGAAGGAAGTGCCGCCGGGAGCGACGGTGGTCGGCGTGCCGGGGCGCCTCGTCGAGGATACCGGCGCCGAGTCCCAACGGCCGCGCTTTGCCGCCTACGGCGTGGTGCAGGGTCAGGAAGACCCGTACCTGCGCACGCTTCAGTCGTTGGTGGAGCACGCGCAGGAGCTCGAACAGACCGTCTCCGCGCTCACCGAGAAGGTCAGGCGGCTCGA
>JAOAFL010000098.1 GCA_026416295.1 Burkholderiales bacterium
GCGCGAAGAGGAAGAGCGAAAGCGCAGAGCAAAGGAAGCGCTCGCGGCCCGGGCCGCGCAGACTGCGGCGGCACCGGCCGAGACCGACGACGTGCCGATCCGCGAAGAGGACCTCGACCTGGAGGAGGTGCGGCGGGACGAACAGATGCTCTCGGAGGCGGCGCGCAGGGCGGCACGCGAGGGGATCGCGCCTGCGCCGCCCGCCGCACCGAAGCGGCGCAGAAAACTCGGCAAGCCGCTTGCGCTCGGCGCGTTCGTGCTGCTCGTCGTCGCGGTCGGCGTGCTGCACGTCATGCCGATGTCGACCGCACAGTACGAGGCCGCGGCGTCGGAGGCCCTCGGCGTGCCGGTGCGCATCGGCGAAGCGCGGCTTTCGCTCCTGACCGGCGTGAGTCTGAACATGGCGCGCGTCTCGATCGGCGAGGCGACGGTCGCCGCGGTGCGGGCGCGACCGGCGGTCGGCGCGCTGTTCGACGCGCGCAAGACCTTCGAGTGGATCGAGCTGGAGGGTGTCGCTGCCGGGCAGGGCGCGTTCGGCGCCGCGCTGTTCGGCAAGGCGAGCGGCGCGAATTTCGGCGTCGCGCGCGTCGTCGCGAAGCAGGTGAAGCTCGAGGGACCGCTTGCGCTGCCGACGCTCGAGATCGAAGCGGCGTTCGGCGCGGACGGCGCGCCCCGGTCGGTGACGTTGCGCGGGCCGGAAAAGCTCGAAGTGCGCTTCTCGCCGCGCGGCGCGGAGGCCGGCTTCGAGCTTTCGGCAGGTTCGCTCGCCGTGCCCTTCGTTCCGGCGCTCGGCCTGACCGAGGTCAGCGCCAAAGGCCTCGCGACGCGCGAGGCGCTCTCAGTGTCGCAGTTCGACGGGCGCGCGTTCGACGGCGTGATCTCGGGCAGCGCGGCCATCCGCTGGGGCGCGGTGTGGTCGGTCGAGGGCGAGCTGCGCGTGCGCAACGTGAACGCCGCGGTGTTCGCACCGGCGCTCGTCTCGGAGGGCCGCGCCGAAGGGCGCGGAACGTTCCGCATGAGCGGCCCGCAGCCGGCACGACTCCACGAAAGCGCGCGCCTCGAGGGATCCTTCAGGATCGAGAAGGGCGCGCTCGGCTTCGACATCGGGCGGGCGCTTTCGACCGGCCAGACCGGCGGGCGTACCGAGTTCGCCGAACTCACCGCGCAGGGCGTCTACGACCGAGGCGCGGTGCAGGTGCGCAACATCGCGTTTTCGCGCGGCGCGATGAGCGCAACCGGTGCGCTCGAGATTTCGGCCGACGGCGCGCTCGCCGGGCGGCTCAGCGCCGAGGTGAAGACGCCGACGCAGGTGCTGCGCGGGGCGCTTTCGCTCGCCGGCCGTGCCGGGGATCCGGTCATCCGGAAATAGCGCGTGGCCGTCGTTCTCCAGCTCCGCGGCGCGCGCGCGCTCTCGGAATTCCGGATCGCGCGGCTTCTTGCGCGGCTTGCGCGCGCGCATCCGGACGTGCGCGCGCTCGATGCCGAGTACTGGCACTTCGTCGAGCTGGAGGCCGAGCCGCAGCCGGCCGAGCGCGCGCTCCTCGATCGGCTGCTCGAGTACGGCGAGCCGGCGGGCGAGGCCGCGGGCGAGCTGTTTCTCGTCGTGCCGCGGCTCGGAACGGTCTCGCCGTGGTCGTCCAAGGCGACCGATATCGCGCGCAACTGCGGGCTGTCGCGCGTGCGCCGGATCGAGCGCGGCATCGCCTACCGCGTCGCCTGCCGCGCTCCGCTCGGCGAGTCGCAGCGGCGCGCGCTCGGCGCGCTGCTTCACGACCGCATGACCGAGACGGTGCTTGGCTCGCTAGAGGACGCCTGCGCGCTCTTTCGCCGCGTCGCGCCGCAGCCGTTCGTCGCGGTGCCGCGCACGCGGCTTGCCGAGGCGAACCGCGAGCTCGGGCTCGCGCTCTCGGAGGACGAGATCGCGTACCTGCGCGCCGCGTTCGACGCGGCTGGCCGCGATCCGACCGATGCCGAACTGACGATGTTCGCGCAGGCGAATTCCGAGCACTGCCGCCACAAGATCTTCAACGCCGAGTGGATCGTGGACGGCGAGCCGATGCCGCTTTCGCTCTTCGACATGATCCGCCGCACGCACGCGGCCAATCCGCAGGGCACCGTGCTCGCCTACGCCGACAACGCGGCGATCCTCGAAGGCCGCCCGGTGCGGCTGTTTTACCCGGGGGCCGACGGCGTCTACCGCGTGCGCGAAGCGCTCGTGCACCCCGTGCTGAAGTGCGAGACGCACAACCATCCGACGGCGATCTCGCCTCATCCGGGCGCCGCGACCGGCGCAGGCGGCGAGATCCGCGACGAGGGCTCGACCGGCCGCGGCGCGAAACCGAAGGCGGGCCTCGTCGGCTACACGGTGTCGCATCTGCGGATCCCCGATGCGCTCCAGCCCTGGGAAGCGCGCGATTTCGGCCGGCCGGCGCACATCGCCTCGGCGCTCGAGATCATGCTCGAGGGCCCGATCGGCGCCGCCTCGTTCAACAACGAGTTCGGCCGGCCGAATCTCGCCGGCTGGTTCCGCACGTTCGAAGCCGAAGCCGACGGGCTGCTTCGGGGCTATCACAAGCCGATCATGCTCGCGGGCGGCATCGGCGCGATCGCCGACGAACAGAAGGCGAAAGCGCCGCTCGCCGAAGGCACGCTCATCGTTCAGCTCGGCGGTCCCGGCATGCGCATCGGCATGGGCGGGGGCGCGGCCTCCTCGATGGGCGCCGGCGCGAACGTCGCCGAACTCGACTTCGACTCGGTGCAGCGCGCGAACGCCGAGATGCAGCGCCGCGCGCAGGAAGTGATCGACCGCTGCTGGCAGCTCGGGCCGGAGAACCCGATCCTCGCCATTCACGACGTCGGCGCAGGCGGCCTCTCGAACGCGGTGCCCGAGATGGTGCACGCGGCGGGCCGCGGCGCCCGCGTGGACCTGCGCGCGATCCCGAGCGACGACCGCAGCATGTCGCCGCGCGAGATCTGGTCGAACGAGGCGCAGGAACGGTACGTGCTCGCGATCGCGCCGGAGGCGATTTCGCGCTTTGCCGCGATCTGCGAGCGCGAACGCTGCCCGTTCGCGGTGATCGGGCACGCGACCGCCGACGGCCGGCTCGTGGTCGAGGATCCCCTCCTCGGGGGCCGCCCGGTGGACATGCCGCTCGCGGCGCTCTTCGGCAAGCCCCCGAAGATGCGGCGCACAGCGATGCGGCGGCGGCCGAAGCGCGAGCCGCTTCGGCTCGAAGGCATCGAGCTGAAGGAGGCCGCCCTCCGCGTGCTGCGGCATCCGGCCGTCGCCGACAAGACCTTCCTCGTCACGATCGGCGATCGCACCGTGGGCGGCCTTTGCGCGCGCGATCCGATGGTGGGACCCTGGCAGGTTCCGGTCGCCGACTGCGCGGCGACCCTTGCCGACTTCGCGGGCTACGCAGGCGAAGCGTTCGCGATCGGCGAGCGGACGCCGCTCGCGCTCATCGATGCGCCGGCCTCCGGGCGCATCGCGGTCGGCGAGGCGCTCACCAACCTCGCCGCCGCGCGCATCGTCTCGCTCGACCGGGTGAAGCTCTCGGCGAACTGGATGGCGGCGGCGGGCGCACCCGGCGAAGACGCCGCGCTCTACGACACCGTGCGCGCGGTCGCGATGGAGCTGTGCCCCGCGCTCGGCATCTCGATCCCCGTCGGAAAGGACTCGCTTTCGATGCGCACCGCCTGGCGCGAGGGCGAGATTGAGAAGAAGGTGCTCGCGCCGCTTTCGCTCGTCGTCACCGCGTTCGCGCCGGTGCCGGATGTGCGCAAGGTGCTCACGCCGCGGCTGCGCGCGGATCTCGGCGAAACCGAGCTCTGGCTCCTCGATCTCGGCCTCGGCAAGAACCGGCTCGGCGGCTCGATCCTCGCGCAGGTGTACGGGCGCCTCGGCGATGCGTGCCCGGACGTCGATTCGCCCGCGCTGCTGAAGGGGTTCTTCGAGGCGGTGCAGCGGCTCGCGGACGAACGGCTGCTCCTTGCCTACCACGACCGCTCCGACGGCGGACTGTTCGTCGCCGCCTGCGAGATGGCGTTCGCGGGCCGCTGCGGCGTGACGCTCGCGGTCGATTCGCTCGTGTTCGATGCCTGGGCGGACGACGTCGACGCCTTCAAGCGGGACAGCGACCGCCAGCACGCCGGGCGCGCGAACGACCGCATGCTCGAAGCGCTTTTCGCCGAGGAGCTCGGCGCGCTCGTGCAGATCCGCGCGCGCGACCGCGCGCGGTTTCTCGCCGTGCTGCGCGAGCACGGGGTGAACGAGTGCGCGCAGCTCGTCGGCTTCCCGAACGCGCGCGACGAGATCGCGATCCAGCGCGACGCGAAGACGGTGTTCGCCGAGAAGCGCGCCGCGCTCGAGCGCGCCTGGAGCGAGACGAGCTTTCGCATGCAGAGCCTGCGCGACGATCCGCAGTGCGCGCGCGAGGCCTACGACCGCATCCTCGATGCCGGCGACCCGGGCCTTTCGTTCGCGCTCACCTTCGATCCGGCCGAGGACGTCGCCGCGCCGTTCGTCGCGCGCGGCGCGCGCCCGCGGGTGGCGGTACTGCGCGAGCAGGGTGTCAACAGCCAGGTCGAAATGGCGGCGGCGTTCGATCGCGCCGGGTTCGACGCGGTGGACGTACACATGACCGACGTGATCGCCGGGCGCGTGTCGCTTGCCGGCTTCAAGGGGCTTGCCGCCTGCGGGGGATTCTCCTACGGCGACGTGCTGGGCGGCGGGCAGGGCTGGGCGAAATCGATCCTCTACAATCCGCGCGCGCGCGCAGAGTTCGAAGCGTTTTTCGCGCGCACCGACACCTTCGCCCTCGGCTCCTGCAACGGCTGCCAGATGATGGCGGCGCTCAAAGAGATCATCCCGGGCGCAGAGCACTGGCCGCGGTTCGTTCGCAATCGGAGCGAGCAGTTCGAGGCGCGCTTTGTGATGGTCGAGATTCCCGAAAACCCTTCGTTCCTCATGCGCTGCATGTCCGGAAGCCGCATGC